>JAZUEL010000090.1:0-2308 GCA_045640125.1 Oscillospiraceae bacterium | reverse complement strand
CACAAGCGCGTCTATGTCTGTGAATACGACCTCTCGCCGTGCATCCTTTCGCCATTGCTCCATTCTTTTCAGCCCCCGTTTCTACCTCCCATTATACCAAAAAGCCCGCCTCAAGGCGAGCTTTTTTGACAGACTGGAACGGCAGCGGTTATTCCGCTGCCGTTAATTCTTCGGCGGGGTGTCGGTCTTTCCATATACACCAGACCGTGACCGTGGCGATGACAATGACCGCGCCGACGAGGGCGAACACACCCGGCACCTCGCCGCCGCAAAGTGCCACCCAGATGGGGTTCAGCAGCGGCTCCATTGCGCCGAGCAGCGAACAGGCGAGCGGCGGGCAGTCACTGGTGGAGAGCACAAACAGGATGTACGGCAGACCGAGCTGCACCACGCCCAACACGACCACGGATGCCACGGCGGTGCCGGTGATGTGCGTCTCGGTGAAGAACATGAACGGGATGCCGATGACGGCGGTGAAAAGATGCCCCAGCAGCGTGCCGCTGAAGCGGTCGGCGGGCTCGCCGCTCCCGACGAACAGGTACATAGCGCCCATGGACGCGCCCGCGAAGATGGCGACGAAGTTGCCGAGCATATAGCCCGGGGCGAGCTGGTCGAAGAAAAACAGCGCGATGCCCGCGAGCGTGAACACCGCCGCGAGGATGTCGCCCCTGCGGAAGCGCTGACGGAAGATGAGCGTGGAATACACCATGAGGAAGATGGGGGCGGTGAACTGCAACACGATGGCGTTGGCGGCGGTGGTGAGTTTGTTGGCGGTCACGAACGCGAAGAAGGTGACCGACATAAAGGTGCCGTTCAGCACGGCGCGCTTCGAAAAGCGGAGCGGCACGCCGTAGAGCTTCACGAACGCGAAGGTCACGGCGGCGGCGACGGCGCTGCGCCAGCCCGCGATCACAAAGGGGCTGGCATCGATCATTTTTATCAGCAGGCCCGCGATGCTCCACAGCGTGGCGCACAGCAGCATTTCGGCAATGGCAAGGTTTTTTTCGCTCATATTACGCTCCGAAAAAACGAGATGCGACGATTATACCACAGGATTTCCTGTCTGCCTAGCACTCCCGAGGGGATATTTTTCATGCTTCGGGACATACTACACGCGGGTGATTTTTGTATGGATATGTCCATGAGCAAAAAGGAATACGCGGAATTTATCAAGCAGCGTGCGCCGAAGTCGCCGCTGTGGTCGAACACGCTCAAGGCCTTTGTCACGGGCGGGCTGATCTGCTGCGTGGGCGAGCTTTTGCGGATGCTCTTTGCCAAGCGTGTGGGGCTGGACGAGGAATCCGCCGCCACGGCGGTGAGCCTGACGCTGGTGGCGATCGCCGCACTGCTGACCGGCATCGGCTGGTACGACGACATGGCACGCTTCGCCGGAGCGGGCACGCTCGTGCCCATCACGGGCTTCGCCAACTCCGTGGTGTCGCCGGCGCTGGAGTTCAAAAGCGAGGGCTTCATCCTTGGTACGGCGGTCAAGCTCTTTTCCATCGCGGGCCCGGTCATCGCCTACGGCGTGGGTGCGAGCGTGATCTACGGCTTGATTTTGGTTTTGTTTAAGTTGACATAATATTACCCTGCGAGGCTTGACGCTTCGCAGGGCGTTTTTTTATAGTGATTTCTATTAGATATCAGTATTACACAAGACTGTGTTTCATGGTTTTGCGCATACCGTTGCCGAAGAAATACAGAAGCGCCATGACCAGCGAGTTCAGCACCCACGAGATGGGGTAGCAGACGAACACGATGCGGATATCGTTGATGAGGCGGATCATCACCATCAGCCAGATCACGCGGAACACGCAGATGCACAGCGCGGACACGATCGTGACCGGCATGGCATCGCCCGCGCCGCGGATGGAAGCACCGAGAATGTCGCCGAAGATGAAGGTCCACGAGCTCGTGGCGAGAAACCACATCATCTGCATGGCGACCGCCTGCGAATCGGGATCTTTGGTGAACAGACTCAAAAGCGGCTTGCAGAACACGATCACGCTGCCCGCGAGCGTGAAGCACAGCAGCAGGGTCGTGACCAGTGCGACCTTGATGCCCTTGGCGATGCGCTGATACTGTCCCGCGCCGATGTTCTGCCCGACGTAGGTGGTCAACGCGAGCGAAATGGCGAGTGTGGGCATATAGATGAAGCCGTCGATCTTGTTGTATGCGGCGACACCCGCCATGGCGACGGAGCCGAAGGCGTTGATGCGCGCCTGCACAAGCAGATTGGAGATGTTGAACATGGAGCTTTGCAGCCCGCAGGGAACGCTGATGCGCGTCAGATCCCAGAGGGTGAGCT
>JAZUEL010000089.1:0-41011 GCA_045640125.1 Oscillospiraceae bacterium | reverse complement strand
GGTCAGGTAGCGGCCGACGGTGTCGGGGATGCCGCCGATGCCCATCTGGATGGTGTCGCCGTCGTCGATGAGGCCGGCGACGGTCTTGCCGATCTGGTCCTCGAGCTCGGTGGTCTGGATGCCGCCGATGCAGTACTCGGGGGTATCGACTTCGTAGAGCATGGTGACGGCTTCGACGGGGATGTAGGCGGAGCCGTTCATGTAGGTGAGGTTGGGGTTGACCTCGACGATGATCTTCTTGTGCTGCTCAATAGCGTCCTTGACGGCGTAGTATTCGATGGTCTGGTTCATTCCGATGTAGAGCTTGCCGTCCTCGGTCATGGGGGAGACCTGCGCGGTAAAGACGTTGCAGGGGCGGTGCATATTGACGCTGCGGTAGTAGTTGGGCAGGTCAACGGGGATGAACATGGCGTTCTTCAGCTTGTGCGCCTCGCGGTAGCTGGGGCCGTAGAAGTAGTTGGCGCAGTTGATGTGGCCGTCCATGCCGGGGGTGACGAGGAAGGGGTAGCGGCCGATGCGGCTTTTGTAGACGATGACGTTCTCGACGCGGGGGGCGATCTCATGCAGACGACCGAAGAGGGTGGCGGGCTCGTTGTAGTTGTTCGAGCACCAGATCACATCGCCGGACTGGATGAGGTCAAGGGCCTGATCGACGGAGCCTTTTTTGGACTCGTAGATCTTTTTGTAGTCTTCGTAGGTGTAGGCCATTTTCCGATCTCCTTATATAAATAATTCAAAATTCGCAAATTAGCTGACTAATATCTCATTATAACAAAGCGCACGGGATTTGCAAGCCCCCGTGCGCGGTTTTATGTATTTTTACGGTTTTTCAGCAATCTCCACAGCGGCAGCAGCCACACATAGAAGCCGAGCAGCGCCGCGCCGTAGCCGACCCCCATCATGGAAAGCGGCACCGAACAGCAGCGGCACCAGCATCGTCACGTCGAGGCACAGGCACGCGATCAGCCCCGCGATAAACAGGGCAAAAGCGACGAGCAGCTCCATCAGTCGGGCGTGATGGCGCGGCATTCGAGATACCAGCGCTTGTCGAGCGTCTCGCCGACCGAGAAGCTCTTTTTGGGGTAGTTGCCGCTGTGCCGGATGTGGCGGAAAAGCTCGTCCTTCGGCAGTGTCGGCATCATGAGCGCGGCGCAGCCCGGACGGCTGCCCTGCTCGCGGGCGGCATCGTCGCCGTGGACGTAGTCCACCGTGCCGCCGTGCGCGGCGATGTATTGTTTGCAGAACTCGTCCGCCGCCGCGACCTGCTCGCCGGTGTCGGCATCGGAAGGCTCGCGGATAAAGCCGCCCTCGTCCGTGTCAAAGAGCACGCGGTGGATGGGATAGAAGGCGACCGCGTCGTCCCGCACATTCTCGACCTCCGCGAGCGCCCAGCGCGCGGGGTGATCCATCGGCGCGCCCGCGGCTTTCAGCTCCTCCCAGAGATTTTTCGCCGCCGCGAGGGAGTGGTTGCCGTCGCCCATGGCAAAGGCGAGGTCGTCGGGGAGCGCGTTCAGCGCCGCCGTGAGCGCATCCGCGTCCGCCCCCGTGATACGGCTGCCCTTGATGTGACCGCCGCCCGCGTGCAGCTCGAAATCGTAGAGTACCTCGCCCGCCTTCGCCGCGCCGAGCACGGTGTCGGCGGGGTCGTCGATGAAGAGGACGATATGCGGCATCTCGAGCGGGCAGTGCTTCCGCATCTCCACGCGCGTCGGCAGCCGCTCGGGCACGGTCGCCCCCGTGGAGCGCACGGGGCTTTGCGAGCCCGCCGTCCAGTCGTAGGCTTCCAGATCGAGCTTCCCCACCAAGCCGCGCCGTATTACGCCGTTCGGGAGAATCCGCTCCACATATACATAAGAATCGGGGATTTTTTTGAAAATGCCCCCCACTTTATAAGCGTTCATGGTGTCATAGACACGCTGCTTCCGCGCCTCGAGATCGGGCTCGTGGAGGTAGGCCTCGGGCAGCATCAGGCGCAGCGCGGAGGGCGCGGAGCCGACGTAGGCGGAAAAATCCTCCCACCATTGGGGCTGGCTCGAAAACTGGTCGCAGGCGACGACCGCCCATTTTTCCATGTCCGTGCCGTCCTGCGGCAGCAGGATGTCCGCGGGTGTAAATATATCTTTCAAAAAAAGCACTTCCTTTAACATTGTCGAGTATTAGCAATTTTACTGCAAGAATCATAGCATGGCAAGAGGTGATTGCTTATGCAGTTTGATTTGCAGGGGACAGACCCGCGCTTTGCGCCGCTGCGGCGGCTTCTCACGGAGGACGGTCACAGCCTCGGCAGCGGCGGCATCGTCATCGCGCCGCCCGCCAAACGCACGGGATTACAGTATTATGTAAACCAAAAATTCACGGAGCGCAACGCGGCGCTGACGGCGGAGGCGGCGTGTGCGCTGCTGCTGGAAAAGAGCAGGGCGGCGCTCATGGGGCAGCGCGTGCTGGTCGTGGGCTTCGGGCGTATCGGGTCGCGGCTCGCGCGCAAGCTCCACGGTCTCGGTGCGGAGGTAAGGGTGGCGGCGCGTCGTGCGGAAGTGCGGGCGCAGGCAGCATCCGAGGGCCTGCAAGCGGTTGACATAACACAAATCGACGGAACATACGACGCGGTGGTGAACACCGTCCCCGCGCCGGTTTTGCACGGCGATTACGGCGGGGCGCTGTGCCTCGATCTGGCGAGCGCGCCCGGCGGCTGGGCGGATGAAACGCGCGTGCTGACCGCCCCGGGGCTGCCCGCACGCTACGCGCCGGAGCAGGCGGCGCTCATTATGCGCGACGCGATCTATGAAACGGTCAGGGAGGACGATATGGAAAAACTCAAACTCGGTTTGGCGCTCACGGGCTCGTACTGCTCATTTTCCAAGCTCTTTGCGGTGCTGGAGGACTTGTGCGGGGAATTTGAGGTGCAGCCGATCTTCTCGGAAAACGCCGGAAAGGACAGCCGCTTCGGGCTCGCGTCCGACTGGCGGCAGGCATTGGAGGAGGCGGCGGGCCGGCCCATCGTGGACAGCATCGCGCAGGCGGAGCCGCTGGGGCCCTCGAACGCGCTGGATGTGCTCGCCATCGTGCCCTGCACGGGCAACACGCTCGCCAAGCTCGCCCACGGCATCACGGATACGGCGGTGACCATGGCGGCGAAGGGACATCTGCGGAACGGCAAGCCCCTCGTTCTCGGCATCTCCACGAACGACGGCCTCGCCGCCTCGGCGGAGAATATCGGCAAGCTCTTAGCGCGGAAAAATGTGTATTTTGTCCCGTTCTCGCAGGATGACCCCGAGAAGAAGCCCTATTCGCTCAGCTGCGACTACAGTAAAATCGCCGCCACGATATACGCGGCAGCGGAGCATGAGCAGATACAGCCTATTATAAAATAGGGAAACCCCCTCAGTCGCCTGCGGCGACAGCTCCCCCGAGGGGCGCCTTTGGGATGCACTCCATCCAAAGCCTCCCTTGGGGGAGGTGGCGCGCAGCGCCGGTGGGGGTTATTTCCGCTCCATCACCCGCGTCCCTGCCATGGTGCCGTGGGCGATGAGCGCGCCGGAGTCGTCGCGCACCTCGACGGCAAAGGTACAGGTGCGCCGTCCGGCACGCAGCTCGCGCGCCTCGGCGGTCAGCACGCCGTCGCTCGCCGCCTTGACAAAATAGAGGCTCGACGACTGCGTCACAAACACGTCGCGGTCAAAATTCGATGCCACGGCGTAGGCCATGTCCGCGAGCGTATAGATCGCCCCGCCCATGACCGCGCCGAGGCTGTTGAGGTGCCTGGGCTCGACGCGGAGGCAGCATTTGGCATAGCCCGTGCCGACGGCCTCGATCGTGCAGCCCGTCAGAGTAAGCGCGTAGGGGTTATCGGCAAAGACGCGCCGTGCGCGCTCCAGATCGGTCATATCATCACATCCTTTGGAATGAGTATAACATACATTATAATAAATAGCGCGGTCACGCGTTCTTTTGGTGTAAATCAATAAAAGCTCGGCTTTCGGTGTCTGCTTTTTGTGCAGATTGCCGCTTGATATTTCCTTCGCTAATATGTTAGTATGCTAATACGATAAAGAACTAAAGGAACAAAGGAGAACGCCATGAAATCTGCGACCCGAATATTTGCCTTGATGCTGACCTTGGTCATGCTGCTGTCCGTCAGCGCATGGGCGGCGGGCAAGAAATCCTTGAGCGACTATGCCCGTCCCGATGCCGATTTTGCGGTTCCGGACGAGCTTGCCATGGACTGGAACGGCAGCACCGCCGACGAGCAGGTCAAGCACCACCGCTATGCCGAGTATGAGGCGATCATGCAGGCGCTGGCGGCGGCGTATCCCGAGAGTGCAAGCCTCTATTCCATCGGTCACACCGCGATGGAGCGGGAGCTCTGGTGTCTGGAGATCACGAACCGCAAGGTGGACGCGGAGAAAAAGACCGGCATCGGCGTGTTCGGCAACATCCACGGCGGCGAGATGGAGTCGGCGGAGTGCGCGATGTACACCGGCTGGTGGCTGCTGCTGAACTCCGACGAGGACTATGTACAGACCCTTTTGGACAACTACATCGTCTACTGCGTGCCGATGATCAACCCCGACGGCATGGAGCAGTCCTTTGTCTATAACGTCCGCTGCAACCTCAGCGCCCGCGACGCGGACGGCGACGGCGCACCCTTCAGCGACCCCTATACCGATGTGGATGGCGACGGGTTCATCGCCGATGTCTACCTCGGCGAGAGCGGTCTCGATACCGCCGCGATGAAGGTCGGCTGGCGCGGGATCCAGACGGCGGAGGGTGTCACGCTCACCTCGCTCGGCATGGAGAGTCCGGACTGGAACCTCGACGGTGTCATGGGCAATGACCCGCGTTCCAGCGGCATCGACCTGAACCGCACCTTTGACTATATGTACGGCCGCTACGATGCGGACACCTATAACCCTTATCGGGTGAGCTACACCGGCTATGAGTCCGTCCCCGTCATCGGCAATAACGCCTGGAGCAGCAACGGGCAGGATATGGGTCCCGCGGATGAGCTGGAGGCCAAGGCCATGGAGAACTTCCTCGCCAAGACCCCGATGAACGCGCTTGTGACCCTGCACACCGGCATCCAGACTGTGCTGTGGCCGTGGTGCTGGCAGGAGGCGGATTATGAGAACGACGAGGCTTTGGCGCAGATGGCGGCGGTGGGCAAGGCCATGGCGGAGAGCTTTGCGGAGACCGCGAGCAGCGACGGCGTGACGAGAAACTTCTACTACCGTTCCTCATGGAGCGACTACCCCACGACCTCGGAGCTGATCGACTACGCCTACGGTCGTCTGGGCATCCATGCCTACACCATCGAGGTCTACTCCTCCGGTGACAGCGACCCGCAGAGCCTGTCCAGCGACGAGATGGACGGCGTGTACCTCAACTACGACGGCACCTATTCCGCGGGCTGCACATGGCAGAACGGCGAGCAGCTTGCGAGTGCCGCTGCCCCATACGTCAAGGAGTACAGCTATGAGCAGGTCATCGGCACGGGCACGGGCTGCCTCGGCTTCACGCAGACACAGGCGGATGCGCTGGGTCTGAGCGAGGGCATGAGCCTCTACTTCGCCACCGGCGAGACCGCGCAGATGTCCGGCGTATGCCCGACGGATATGCAGCTCATGGTGGAGGGCGCAAAGGATGCGATCCTCACCATGATCGAATCCGAGCCCTACGGCGACGGCTGGGCCTGCCCGTGGTATCTCCGATAAACCCATCGTATCAAGCGCGGGGCAGCTCCCATCGGAGCTGTCCCGTTTTGCTGCGCCGAATCTTGCGCTTTGGGCGCGAATGTGGTATTTTATTTGTGTATGCGAAGCGATGCACGCAGAATCGACGGAAAGGAGTGTCGGCGCTTGGGCGGACGATTTAGCATCCATATAAAGCAGCAGAGCTGGGCGTGGGCGCTGACGCGGGTACGCCTGCGGGTGTGGCAAAAGCTCCTGTTTGTGTGTCTGTTTGTCTTTGTGCTGACGCTGCTGGGCACGGCGGTGGTGGATCTCTCGCGTATGCAGGAGCCGGAAAAGCCCGTAACGGCGAGCGGCTCCGGCTGGCCGGACAGCGTCACGGGCTACGTCGTGGCGGACGAGGGTGCCGTGGAGGTCGAGTTGCTCACGGAGGGACTCGGTCCGATGACCAACTGCGGGCGCGGTCTGCAGGTGGAGCTGGAAAACTGGGATGTGTTCCTCTCGGACGACGGCAAGGAGTATTACCATATATATTATGAGGGGCAGTACGGCTACATCCCCGTCAGCCACATCGCCTCGAGCGCCGACCGCGTGCTGCGCGAAAGCCAGATCTATGTCTGCACGGCGACCAACCTCTATACAGACCCCGACGGCATCGAGCTCGGTCTCTTTCTCGATAAGGGCACGGCGCTGAACGTGCTGGGCTACGACTACCTCGATGACGACGGCAGCGCCCATATGTATCAGGTCAAATGCGGCGATGCGACGGGCTGGATACGCTCGCAGTATGTGGCGATGAACTTCCTCGACTCCATGGCGAACTACGCCGAGACGGACGATGCCTATCTGGTACACACCAACCGCGGCGACACCTTCGGCGGCGGCGACCCCGAGCATCTGGACTATTTCCCGCGCGTCAAGGGCGATTTTTCCGCCTACGGCAATGAGATGCCCGAGGCGTGCTACTGCCTCTACGTCCCCTGCACCGTGGATGCCATTGCCCGCATCGACGACTATCTGGACTTCGCCAAAGGCACGGAGATCAATACCTTTGTCTTCACCATTCAGGAGGACAATGAGATCGCGTGGCCCTTTGCCTCGATGGAAAAGCTGGGGATATTGGGCTCGTATAAGGTCAAGTGTACCGCGGAGGAATACGCGGCGGTGGTGAAAAAGGTCACGGACGCGGGCTACTATACCGTGGCGCGGATGACCTGCTTCCAGGACGATGTGCTGGCGACGAACTGCCCGGATATGGCGGTTGTGTCGGTGACGGGTGACCCCGTCACGCTGGGTGTGTACCGCTGGCCGAGCCCCTGTTCGCGCGAGGTGTGGCAGGTCAAGGCGGAGACGGCGGTCGAGGCGGTGGAGAGCTTCGGCTTCAACGAGATCCAGCTCGACTACGTCCAGTTCACCTACGGCATGGGCGACGTGGAGGATGCCGGCGGCGATCTGCGCAACTATAACGGCGAGCAGCGCGCGCAGGTGCTGCAGCGTTTTCTGATGTATATGACGGACGTGCTGCACGACCATCACGCCTACATCAGCGCCGTGACCTACGGCGAGACGGCGGAGCCGCATATCAACTCCTACGGCCTGTACTGGGCATCGTTCAGCAACGTGGTGGACGTGATCTGCGCCACGCCCTATCCCGATTCCTACCCGAGCTACTGGACATCCAAGGGTATGTACTATCCCTCGCGCCACCCCTACGATGTGATCAACACCTGGGCGAGGAAGATCGTCCGGCGGCAGATGGAGTGCCCGACACCGGCGAAGGTGCGCACGTGGATCCAGAGCTGGAATATGACCTATTATGAGTATGATAACGCGACGATCGAGCGGGAGGTGCTGGCGCTGTATGACAACGGCCTCACGGACGGCTATGCCCCGTGGACGAGCTACGGCAGCATGGATACCTACCGCAAGATGGAGGGCGTGTTCAAGACGGACTATTACGCGCTGTGGCAGCAGGCGGAGCAGCAGGGGAAAACGCTCTCGGCGTATATGGGCGTATCGACCTCGGACGACAAGGTGAAAGAGGAGGACCCGGACGAATGAATGCCGCACGGAAATTTTACAAAAAGGGCTTGACAATTTCCGTGCGGTTTGGTATTATGACAAAGCTCGCGTGGGGGTATAGCTCAGCTGGGAGAGCGCTTGAATGGCATTCAAGAGGTCAGCGGTTCGATCCCGCTTATCTCCACCACACGAAAAGCCTTGAAGTTCAACGACTTCGAGGCTTTTTTGTTTTGCCCGAAGGATGCCCATTTTAGCTGTTGAGCTGAACGTGAGCTGAACGTGAGCTGAATGAGATTTTTTTGCGCGCCATTATAACGAGCAAAATCGGCGAAAAGAGAAGAAAAATTTGTAACAGGACTTTTCTTTTTGCTGACAGCTGACAGTATTATGAAATCGCAGCGAGGATGGGATGTGAATGACGGAGCTTGAAATCATGCAGCGTGCGAAAAACTATCTGGACAAGCTGGCACAGGGAATGGATCCGCTTACCGACCGTGAAGTGTCAGAGGACGATATAATCAACAATGTGCGCATCTCCCGCTGTCTCTTTTATGCGGCTGACATTCTACGTCAGGTGATCGAAAACGACGGCATTCAGGCGAGAACATCCCGAAGCGGCGAAAAAGAGCCTTTTGCGCTCTCGCTTGAAGATCGGAGCCGCTATTCGTTCGGCGATTGGCCGGTCACCGTCAGCGTGATCGCGCAGAAGCTCAAAAAGCTCGGTCTTATAGTATAACTGACGACACACTCACTGCCTATCAAGCCGTGACGACTTGCCGCATAAAGCTCCAAGCTCCATAAGGCTCGGAAGCGGAAATCCCCGAGCCAAAGACATCTTTGCGGAGGGCTTGCGAACGCGGGACTTTCCGTGTATAGTAGAACCAATATACAGAAAATTGGTGAAGTACATGAAAAAAATACTGGTGATCGGAACGGGCGGAACCATCGCCTCCAAACAAACGCAAAACGGACTCGCCCCCGCCATGAGTGCCGATGACCTGCTGGAGGCCGTCCCCTATGCCGCGTCGATCTGCGAGGTCGAATGTACACAGGCCTTTTCGCTCGACAGCACCAATGTCCGCCCCGGGCATTGGCTGATGCTCGCAAACATCATCCGCGAGCACTACGAGAATTACGACGGCTTTGTCGTCACGCACGGCACCGACACGCTCGCCTATACCGCGGCGGGGCTGAGCTATCTCATTTCGGGCAGCCGTAAGCCCATCGTGCTCACCGGCGCGCAGAAGCCCATGAGCGAGGACGTGACCGACGCCAAGCAGAATCTGACCGACGCGCTCACCTACGCCGCGGATGACGACAGCCACAACGTATGCGTCGTCTTTAACGGCAGCGTGATCGCCGGAACGCGGGCGAGGAAGAACTATTCCAAAAACTTCGCCGCTTTTGCCAGCGTGAATTTCCCCTGCCTCGCGCAGATCCAGGATCACCGCATCCTGCGCTATTTCCCTGACCCCGCGGACGGCGAAACGCGCTTTTCCGGCTACATTGACCCCAACGTCGGCCTTCTGAAGCTGACGCCCGGCATGAACAACCATCTCATGCGCTGCGCGCTCGACTGTTACGACGGGCTCGTCATCGAGAGCTTCGGCGTGGGCGGCCTGCCGGAATACTCCGACTATTTTCAGCAGGTCAAAGAAGCCGGCGAGCAGGGCAAACTCATCGTCATGACAACGCAGGTGCCGAACGAGGGCAGCGACCTTTCGGTCTACAAGGTCGGCGCGGTCGTCAAAAGCAGCCTCCGCATCCTTGAAGCGCACGATATGACCTCCGAGGCGGCACTCGCCAAGCTCATGTGGGTGCTCGGACAGACAAGCGATTTTGAGACCGCGCGGGAGCTGTTCTATCAGCCCGTGCACCACGATATTCTCTGCCGCGAGGCAGTGTTGGAGGGAGTTTTATGAAGCCTGAACCGATCAGTACCCTGCGGGACGGATTGACCGTTCGCGGATACATATACGGAACGACATCCGAAAAAAAGCCGGTCGTCCTGTTAAGTCACGCCTTTCTGAGGGATCAGTCGATGTGCGTGAAGTATGCCGAAATGCTCTCAGAGGCCGGATACGCCGCGATCACCTATGATTTTTGCGGCGGTGGGCCGAATAGCATAAGCGATGGCTCCGGTCGGGATATGACGCTTTTCACCGAAAAGGCCGACCTGCTGGCGATGCTGGAGTATGTGAAGGCTCAGCCTTTTGCGGACGCGGAGCATATAACGCTGCTGGGATGCAGTCAGGGCGCGTTTGTATCAGCGCTCGCGGCAAAAGAGCTTGGTGATGCGATCGAAAAGCTGATCCTTCTGTATCCGCCACTGAACATTCCCGACGATGCCCGAAGCGGCAAAATGATAACTTACGAATTTGATCCTGCCGACATTCCGGACCTTTTGGGCAGTCATCCCATGGAGCTGGGCGGGGATTATGCACGCACCGTCATCGGTTTGGATCCGTTTGAAATGATCGGCGGCTACGACGGCCCGGTTCTCTATGTTCAGGGAGACGCCGACAAGGTGGTGCCGCTTTCTTATCCCCGCAAGGCGCACACGCTGTACCCGCATTGCAGCTACATTGAAATACCCGACGGCGGACATATATTCAGGGGCGCGGCCGATGAAAAGGCCTGCGAGCTCATTATGGATTTTATGGCGATCTGAACACACGGAAAACGATCCGAAAAAACGAGGGACACATGAAGTCCCCCGTTTTTTATTGTTTGAGCGTATTTACTTTTTCCCGAAAAGCGCCATACAGGCGAGCGAGAGCAGCATAGTTGCGTTGATAAGAAGAACTCCGATCATATAGATCGTGTTCCATATATCATAGGTTCCGATCGTCGTTCCGCCGGCATAGACCGTCACCGCCACGCCGATCATGAGCAGCACCTGCACTGCTGCCGTGATGAGGATGATGAGCTCATTGCGGGTGAGCTCGCGCTCGGTGCCCGCGCGGCGGGATATGATCTGGTTGGAGGCGACCATGAGCGGGCAGCCGAGGATGACCGCCATATCGAAGTTGTTCAGCAGCACGAACAGCGCCGCCTGCGTCGGGTCAAAATGAAAATTGATGTACATAAGGATGCCCACGCCCAGAGCGCTGAGCACCGAAAAGACAAGGCAAACCCATACATATTTCAGTACCCGCCCCACACAGTCCAGACGGTGCTTGTGATCCTCCCCGTTCATAATGCACTTCCACAGATAATACGGCACGATGGTGTACAGCAGCTGCGGAACAAGACCCTCGAACAGGATGGCGGCCGAATAGCCGTTCACGGCATCGGAAATGAAATTCGCCGTCATGATCCCGAGCGCGGAGGGCCAGCCGAAGCTGATGCCGAGGAAAGGATACAGCACGGCAGACGGGCGTACCTCCGTCACGGTAAACACAGACAGTATTTTATGAAACGGCATCGTCAAAAGGAAAAACGCGATGCCCGACAGGAAATAAATCAGTATAAACCGAATGACCTTCTTTTTTTTCATAATGTAGCATCCTGCCATTCTTCTGTTTCTATGCCCCAAAGAATCTTCTTCTTATCGCGGCGGCGCGGGTCGGTCATGATGTGAATCCGGCGAATGAGCCATGTGAGCGCCAGCGTGAGCAGCAAGTATATGATCGCGGTGGCGATCAGCGGGAAAAAGGCCTCGTAGGTACGGGCGCGGATCAGATCGCTGATCTTGGTGAGATCCTGCACGGCGATATAGCCCACCACGGCGGTCGCCTTCACGAGCGTGACGACCTCGTTTTTGTAGGCGGGCAGAAAATGCTCGACCGACTGCGGGAAGATGATGCGGAAATAGGTCTGGCGCTCGGAATAGCCCAGAGCCAAAGCCGCCTCCGCCTGTCCCTTGTCCACCGCTCCGGCACCCATTTTCAAAAGCTCCGCGACCGTGCAGATAAACAGCACGGTAAAGCCGATGACGGAGACCCAAACGCTGCTGAGATCGCTCCGCCCGAAGACGATGTAATAGAGGATCATCAAAATGACGACCATGGGCATTCGCCCCATGACCCCCGCGAAAACGGACCAGATACCGTTAAAGACCTTGTTGCCCCGACGAAGGATGCGATACATGGCGAAGCCGCCCAGAGAGCCGAGGATCATGCTGATCAGCGTGATGAGGAAGGTCACGCCGATGCCGCTCACAAACAGCTTCCAGCGGTTTTCCCGCAGGAAGGTGCGCTCAAAGCTATCCTGCAGAGAGCCCCAGAAGGATGTTTGCTCCGTCTCGGCCGTGCCGACGCGCGTCACGATCACAATGCCGCCGATATAATCCGGATCGGACATCAAAGCGGACTCCTGCCGCTCGGGCGTTATGGCGATGGAACACGCCGCCATATCCGCTTTCCCCGCGGAGAGCGCGCCCAGGACTCCGGCGAAATTATAGTCGGTAATATGCAGCCCGTAGCCGTAGGCGCGGCAGAAGCGCGCCGCCACATCCACATCGTAGCCGATCATGTGCCCGTCCCACAGGTAAGTAAAGGGCGCACCCACATCGCTTGCTACTGCCATTTCGAGCACGCCGTTTTCCGCGGTGAGGTCGCTGATGTCCACATCCTGCCGAGCTTTGTCGTTTCCGAACCAGACGGAATCAATCTCCTCGATCGTGCCGTCCGCCCAGCATTGGGCGAGGAACTCGTTGAACTCGCGGCACAGCTTCTGATGCTTCTCGTCGCCCTTCGGGAACATGAAAGCATAGGAGGTATCCTCGAGCCGGAACACGGCCTCCTGATCCGGATACTGATTCCTCATCAGCCGTGTCACGGGTTCATCGGCAATGTAAGCATCGATCTTTCCTGCGGCCAGAGCTGCGGCGAGATCGGAATAGGTATTGATGTATTCCGGCCGTGCATCCGGAACCTGTTCAAAAAGCATCGTATCGAAAACCGAGCCCGTGAAAATGCCGACTTTTTTGCCGGAAAAACTCTCCGCAGAAAAGCTCGGCGAGCTCTTCGTCACCACGACGACACCGCCTTCATAGGTGGGAACGGAAAAATCCACGATCTTTTGCCGATCCTCGGTGATGGCGATGGCGCAGGCGGCGATATCGTCTTTTTCACTGGTGACCGCCGTCAAAAGGGCGGAAAAATTGTAATTGGTCGTTTCGAGCGCATAGCCGTACTCATGGCAGAAGCGCGCGAGCAAATCGATCTCATAACCGACTGTTTTCCCGTCTTTGAGGTAGGTGAAAGGTTCACCGACGTCGACGGAAACAGCAAGACGCAGCGTTCCGTTTTCTCCGGAAAAATGATTGAGATCGACGGTTTTGCGCAATTCATCCGTGCCGAACCATATATCATCAAGCTCCTGCAAAACACCGTTTCTTTTGGATTTTTCGATAAATTCGTCTATCTGCTCGCGGAAGAGATTACCGCGCTCGCTGTCTTTGGCAAAGGCGAAGGCATAAGATGCCGGCTCGATCACGGCAGAAATACGCTGATTGGAATAAGACTGTACCAGCAACCGTCCAATCGGCTCATCGACCATATAAGCATCGAGCTTCCCTTCGTCCAGAGCTTCGGAAAGATCGGCGTTGCCGTTAAATAAGCTCAGCTCCGCCTCAGGATAATGCTCTTTCGCTACACCTTCGAACATAGTGCCAACCACAAGGCCGAGCCTTTGTCCGGCAAAATCCTCCGATGGATTCTCCGCGGAAGCTGTCTTTGTCACCGCGACAACGCCGCCTTCATAGGTGGGAACCGAGAAATTCACCGACTCCTTCCGCTCCTCGGTGATGGCGAGGGTGCAGCAGGCAACATCGTCCTTTCCGCTCGTGACCGCCGCCAGTATGGCGGAAAAATTGTAATCGGTCATTTCGAGCGCATAGCCGTACTCCCGACAGAAGCGCGCGAGCAGGTCGATCTCATAGCCGACTAAACCGTCCTCTTTGAAATAGACGAAGGGTGCCCCTATATCGGTGGAAGTGGCGAGGCGCACCGTTCCGTTTTCGCCGGTGAGCCCATCGAGGGAGACCGTCTTGCGCGATTCGTCCGTGCCGAACCATATATCGTCGACTTCCTGCAAAACGCCGTTTTTGCGGGACTCCTTAACAAAGGCATCAAACTGTGTGCGGAGCAGGTCGCTGCGCTCGCTGTTTTTGGCAAAGGCGAAGGCATAGGAGGCCAATTCGATCATGGCGGAAAGGCGCTGGTCGGGATAGGGCTGCGCCGTCATGCGCCCGATCGGCTCATCGAGGACATAGCCGTCTATTTTCCCTTTGTCCAGCGCGGCGGCAAGGTCGGCGCAGCTGTTATAAAAGCAAAGCTCTGCCTCGGGATAATGCGCGCGCGCAACATCTTCATACACCGTGCCGGTCACAACGCCGAGCTTTTTCCCCGCGAAATCCTCCGCGCTGCCGGTTTCCGTATCTGCGCCGCAGCCGGAGAGCAGCCCCGTCAGAAGCACCGCCGCCAGAAGCAGGCACAGGGCGGATCTTTTGAACTTCATTCTAAGCCCTCCTCTCCGGCACCCTGCGCGCCGCGAGGCGGATCGTTCCGACCGACGGTGAGCGTCAGCTTGTTCGTATAGGGCGGCTCGTCGATAGGTGTGTAGCTTTCGATCACCGCGTTGGCCTGCAAAATGGACAGCGCGATATCGTTTGCACTCTCGCGCGGATCGAATGGCTTCCCGTTATAGAGGACGTTGATAAAGGTCTTTTCTCCGGCTTCGTCGTATTCCAGAACAAAATTGATCTGCGGCTGCGAAAGCGCAGGCTTCAGAATTTGAAAGCAAAGCTCCTCAAAGACCGATTCAATGAGGTAGCGCATACGGACGGGCACTTCGTTTTTGAGCAGATACAGATTGAGCTCGTTGGCGCAGCGTAGCGGATCGAAGTCCTCCGGCGTGATGCGGAGCTCCTTGAGCTTGAGCTGACGGACAAAGCGGCGGGTGCGTTCCCGCTGCGGATGATCGAAGATCTGCTCGGGTGTACCGTCCTCGTAGATACCGCCCTCGTCCATATAAAAGACGCGGTTTGAAATTTCGCGGGCAAAGCGCATCTCGTGCGTCACGATCATCATGGTCTTACCCGTCTTGGCAAGCTCGCGGATGACAGCCTCCACCTCGCCGACCATCGTGGGGTCAAGCGCCGAGGTCGGCTCGTCGAAAAGGACGATGTCCGGATCCATCGAGAGTGTGCGCGCGATGGCGACGCGCTGCTTTTGTCCGCCGGAGAGCATATCGGGGTAGTGCAGTGCCCGCCCCTCCATGCCGACCATGCGCAGCAGCTTCATCGCGCGCCCATACGCCTCCTGTCGGGACAGTCCCGAAAGGAGAATGGGGGCGTTCATCACGTTTTCAATCACGGTCTGGTGTCCGAAGAGGTTGAAGCTCTGGAACACCATGCCGACTTTTTTGCGCACCTCGCGGATGTCGCAGCCTTTGGCGGTGATGTCCTTGCCGTCGATGAGAATACGGCCGGAGCTGGGCTTATCCAGAAGATCGATGCAGCGGATGAGGGTGGATTTGCCCGTGCCGGAGGGGCCGATGACCGAGACGATGTCCCCGTCGCGGATGGTGACGCTAACGTCCTTCAAAGGCACGGCGTTGGGATATTCCTTGCGGAGATGCTGAAGCTCTATCATCGTTCGACCCCCCTTTGTGAATGACGGCTTTTTCTATTGTAAAGTTATCACAGACGAAAAGGAAAAGCAATACAAAGCGGTAAGCCCCGGCGGTTTCGTCTGATTTTTGTCAGCGCTTGCCATCGGCTTCGGGATTTGGTATACTGAGGTCAAGAAAAAACAGGAGGTAAGATACTATGCTGATCGGAAATATTTTGGAAAAGACGCCGGCGGAATACGCGTGGCAGCTCTGCGCGGATAAGCTCGCGGATAACATTCGGGACATCTGGCTGACCAAGCAGAAGCAGGGGCTCAACACATGGGAGGAGGGCTTCTCCGAAGATCCCCACGCGCTGACCGGACTTCGGGAGGAAGGCTTCGGCGCGCTGGTCGGGCTGGACTACATCTTCAAATACTGGGGCGCCGACGACATCGAGGCGCTGGCGGGAGAAATCAGCGTGATCTGGAAGCTGCTCAGCGAAGACGGGGAACACGTCGTCTGCTACCGCAGCTGGATCAAGGTCGCCGAGCGGGATTTCATCCTCGGACTGTATACGTCCGAACGCGACAAACGCGAGGCGAACCGCGCCGTGTTCCGCGATGCCTTCGCCCAGTGGAAAAAGCTCTTCGCCGAACTGTAAACAGACAATTACCCCCTGTGCAGAAAAAACTGTACAGGGGGTAATTTTATGGCGTCGCTCGGAAAATCAGTCAAGGATGCGGGCTCATTTCTGTCGGGAAACGCATGAAATCTCTCCACGGTACGCAGCTTCGATGCCGGCAGCGGAGCGGCTCAAGCAGTCCTAATCATGGGGAGAACATCTTTCACATATCTGACGCACTCAGATAGTTTTTTCTCCCTCCGGAAATTCTTTGATTTGCTCTGCTTCCGAAAGAACATGAAGCTGATACTGTGCGATTTCTCTCAGACGGTGAAATCGATCCGCTTTGCTTATTCCCTGCTTTATCAATTCGGCATTATGTGTTTCCAAATTGGACAGCACCGTCAATTCAGAAATGGAGGCATAATCGCGGATATTGTTGTTTTTCGCCAGCTCAGGATTGGCTGATCTCCATTCCTTTGCGCTCATGGTATCCCATCCTGTAATCTTTTGCGATTATTTCCTTGTTTGATGACTTTTGTTTTAATCATATAAGAAAAAATGGAAATCAACATGAGCTTTATATGCCCAATATGACAAAGACCTGAATCTACGAAAAAAGTTCCGTTTTGTCGGAACTTTTTTCGTAGGACGATTTTTGACCGGTTTATACCACGAATGGTTTGCGGGCTGAATGCGGAAAAAACACTCGGAAAATATGGAATTAACCCGACCTCGGAAAGCATTGAAAATACTATGTTTTTTGCTTTATTTTCCGCGCTGTGCCAAAACTGGAAAAGAATGGCGTTCAAGAGGTCAGCGGTTCGATCCCGCTTATCTCCACCACACGAAAAGCCTTGAAGTTCAACGACTTCGAGGCTTTTTTCTTTTGCCAGAAGGTTGCGCGCAAAGAAGTAGCGCATCCGGTTCTCGTTTTTCAGAAAGGTCAGATAGGATTTAACCGTGCTGCCAAGCAGAACGTTCTGATGCAGCGTCATGGTGAGACCGCAGCTGTCAAACACGGCGGTCAGCAGTTTTTCAAAGGACTTCGGAGCGGCCAAAAGCCCCTGAATCGTATGTATTCAAAACACGGCGAGGATGGACGGGCATCTGTTGCAGCTCTTGTTTGTCGCGCGGGAAAAGCTTGTCATTCTTCGCGGGATGTAGTATTGTTGTTGGCGATAAGAACGCCTGACGAAGGAGTGAAATGCGATGAAGCGAATTTTGGTCGTCATTGATATGCAGAACGATTTTGTGGACGGAACGCTCGGCACAAAAGAGGCGGAGGCGATCGTCCCCAAGGTTGCGCAAAAGATCCGCGAATTTGACGGCGACGAGATCTTCGTGACCTATGATACGCACTATGAAAACTATCTGAACACGCTCGAGGGCAAGAAGCTGCCCGTCATCCACTGCATCGAAGGCTCCCACGGTCACGAGCTTAACGCCGAAGTAAAAAGTGCCTTGGCCGGACGGCACTACACCGACGTGATCAAAGCCGGATTCGGCAGCTTCAGCATCACCCGCAGTCTGAAAGACCGCTATCCCGGCGAGGAGATGCAGTTCGAGCTGATCGGTCTGTGCACCGATGTCTGCGTTGTGTCCAACGCCCTGATCATCCGAGCGGGCTATCCCAATGCCCGGATCATCGTCGATGCGAGCTGCTGTGCGGGCATTACGCCCGAATCCCACCGCGCCGCACTGACTACCATGCAGTGCTGTCAGTGCGACATCATCGAATAAGCCGGAAAGAGATCGAAAACGGAAATGACGGTTTTGCAATTATCTATAAAACTCATGCTTTTCATCGCCGTAGGCTTCGTTGCCCGCAAGCTGAAGGTGATGGCGGACGGTTTCGACAAGATGCTGACGAAATTTGTCATGGCGATCCCGCTGCCCTGCATGATCATCCGTTCCTTTAACATCGAGTATTCGGCGGAAAACCTGCTCCATACGCCGCTGCTTCTGGCGCTGTCGGTCGGCTCCATGCTGGCGATGGGCATCCTTGTCTATCTCGCCACATGGAAAATGCGGGACAAAGATATGCGCAAGACGGTGCGCTTTGCCCTGCTGTTCACGAACTTCACCTTTCTCGGTCTGCCCGTTGTCAGTGAGATCTACGGGCCGGAGGGCGTTTTTAACTATGTGATCTTCACCCTGCCGATCCGCGTGATGTTCTACGGCGGCGCAGCCCTTATGCTGGGTCGGGGCGGCGAAAAGATCAACGTGAAAGAAACCGTTAAAAAGTTTCTCTGTGAGCCGGTTATCGCCGTGTTTATCGGTTTTGTCCTCTATGTCACGCAGATCAGGCTTCCGGTGATCGTCTCGAGCGCCATCACCACGCTCGGCGATATGGCATCCCCGCTGGGCCTGATCCTATGCGGGGCGATCATTGCGGACGCGGATTGGCACGGAATCACCAAGCACCCGGGCGCGATCATAGTCGCCGTCCTGCGGCTGACGCTGATCCCGGCCGTCGCCGTGGCGCTGTTTCTGCTCATCGGCATAGACCGTGAACTCATCAAAAACACGATGTACTTTTTCGCCATGCCCGTGGCCTCCTTTACACCCACCTTTCTGCTCCGCTATAACCCGGAGGCGGTGGAGGCACGCGTGGCCGGCGGATATATGGTCGTACTGTCAACGCTGCTCTGCGTCGTGACCATCCCGCTTTGGACGATGCTGCTGGATAAACTTATCTGAGAAAAAGGCGAACAAAATTAGGGAGAGATTATTATGACGAAGAATAAACAACTGACCGTATGGGAGGCTGCCTGCATCATCACGGGCTACGGCATCGGCGGCGGTGTCATGTCCATGCCGTATCTGGCGGAGCGCATCGGCTTTGTCAATGCCTGCCTTGTGCTGATCGTCGCCTTTGCGGCGAGCTATGTGCTGCATTTGATGATCGCGGATCTGAGTCTGAAGACGGAGGAGGGCGGGCAGATCATCGCTTGTCTGAATCAGTTTCTGTTTAAGGGGAAGCTGAAAAAGGTGCTGACCTTCAGCTTTTTCGGGCTGATGCTGGCCATCCTGTTTACCAACCTGACCGGCTACATCACGGGCGCGGAGGAGATCCTCGTGAGCCTGCTGCCGATCTCACCCTTTGTCGCAAAGCTGCTGTTTTATCTGGTGGCGGCGGCGGTGGTGATCTTCGGGCTGAAAGCCGTGGGCGTGTCGGAGAAGATCTCCGTCGGCGTGATCTTTGCGCTGATCGGCTTGCTGGCGGTCGCATCCTTCTTCCGCGCAAGCCGGGAGGTCCCGCTGTTTACCTTTGATGCTAACGGTGTGCTGGCCTATTTCGGTATGGCCATGTTCAGTCTGTCCGCGTTTTTCTCCGTGCCGCAGGCGGTGGAAGGTCTCGGCGGCGATAAGACGAAGATCAAAAAAGCCGTGTTCCTCGGTTTTTTGAATAATTTCATCCTGATCGTGGTCATCAATTTCTGTGCGCTGCTGGCATCTGCCGAGGTGACGGAGCTCGCCATGACGGGCTGGTCGGCGGGGATCGGTCTGTGGGCGCAGATCATCGGCGGCGTGTTCACGCTGCTGGCGATGCTGACGACCTACTGGTCCCTGTCGCTGGCGCTGGCGGACATCGTGCGGGAGACGCTGAAGTGGAACGAAAAGCTTTCGTGGCTGATCGCGACCCTGCCCTCGCTGATTCTCGCGCTCTTTAATCTGGGCAATTTCATGGACATCATGCGCACCGCCGGAGGGCTCATCTCCATTATCATTGCCGTGATGGTCGTGCCGGCCTTTATCAACTCCAAAAAAGCAGGCGGGGATTCGATCCTCCGCCGCAACGGCCCTGTTGTCTGCGGCCTGATGATCGCGGCCTATCTGCTGATGGGCATAGGCTCGGTCGTGCCGGTATAAGGACATGAAAACAAGGCTTTTCTATAACGGTGTCTGCCACTCCATGCGCTCGCAGGACGATGTGTTTTCCGCCTTTGAGGTGTCCGGCGGACGCATTACCCGCGTGTACGGAGAGGACGAGGCAAAGAAGCTCCGGCTGTCCGATTTCAAGCAGAAAGTGGATTTGAAAGGGCAGCACGTATACCCCTGCCTGATCGATGCCCACACCCATATGCTGCTGACGGTCGCCGTGATGGCGATGGGCTTCAACGCCTGTGAGATCACGCAGAGCGGCGTGGAGCCGCACACGGTGGCGGGGGTGGGGGCACGCGTGCGTGGCTATGCCGCACGGCAGAAGCCCGATGCCGTGATCGCCGTCAACAATTACATCTGCACCGCCATGGACGAGCACCGTATGCCAACGCGAAAAGAGCTGGACGACTGGGGCGGCGGCCGCGCCATGGTGATCTATAACATCGACGGCCATTCGACCTCGCTGTCCTCGGCCATGCTGAAAAAGCTCGGCATGGAGCCCGAGGGGCACAGCGGTGTGCTGACCGGCGAGGATAACGAACGCGCACAGGGACGCATCATCGATACGGTCGGCGGTGCTATGTCCCTGCCGGTTTTAGCACGCGGCATTGCCAATTTCCACAATTACTGTGCCGAATACGGCATCGGTGTGGTGGCTGCGCTCGAGGGCAACGGCGACAGCCAAAAGGATCCGACCACCAGGCTGATCGCCCGTCTGGCCCGCCATTTCCGTGTGGGTGTGAGACTGTATCTGCAATATACCGATCTTGCGCGTGTGGCACCGTATGCCAAATGGATGAAGCATAAGCGTGTGGGCGGCTGCGGCGATTGGGAGATGGACGGCGCGGTGGGGTCTCATTCCGCGGCCTTTGCCGAAGCCTATACGGACACGGGCAAGACGGCCGCGTGCTACTTTGAGCAGGATGCCGCAGACCGCCTCTGCACCGAAGCGGAGGCACAGGGCTATCAGATCGCGGCCCATGCCATCGGGGAACTTGCGATCCGTCGTCTGGTGGATGCCTATGAGAAGCTGGGGAGTGAAAAGCTCCACCGCATCGAGCACGCGGAATTTGCCGATGAGGAGACTTTTCGTCGCATTTGCGAGGGAAATTACGCCGTGGTGGCGCAGCCCGGGTATTCGTGGATCGACAAGCGCTATCTCCACACCTATGAGCAAAGCCTGCCGCGGGAGGTGCGCGAGCGCATGAAGTTCCGCGCCTACTACGACGCAGGCGTGCTGATCTGCGGCTCGTCGGACAGTCCGGTGCAGGATATGGATCCCTATCTTCAGATGCTGGGGATGGTGCAGTTTTACAACGAGCGGGAATCACTGACACCCTACGAGGCGCTGAGAACGTACACCGTTCATGCGGCGGAGGCCTTGCTGGAGGGCGATGAGCGCGGCACGCTGGAGGTGGGGAAAGCGGCCGATTTCTTCACCGCGGCGGAGGATTTCTTTGCGCTGCGTCCGGAGGAGGTCGTCAGCTTCCGGCCTACGCAGACCTATTATGAGGGGAGGGCGTGCCGGCCGATGAAGGGCACGGTGGGCAATCTGGTCCGAATGCTGCTGACGCGGTCGAAATTGATTTGATGAAATGCAAAGGCCTCCCGTGTTATGGCGGGAGGCCTTTGCTGCGGCAAAGACGGAACAAGAACGATCCCCCGTGGGGCCGTGCAGGCTCCATGGGGGATTCAACATTCTGCGGTATAGGGCTTCAGTCCGCCTGCTTGTGAAAGCGGATGAAGTTTGTGAGAAACAGCACGCCGGCGAGGGCGAGTGCCAGCCCCAGTCCGGTATAAAAGAACGCGACGAATACGTCCGGGAACACGCCCGCGGCACGCAGACCGATGCCGCCGCCCATCATGAACGCCATGATGATGTAGGCTTTGAGGTCAAAAAAGTTCCAGAACGGACGGTAGGCCTCATAGCCGCGGATGCGTTTGGTGTGCTTCATGCTCATTTTGTAGAACATCGTGCCGAAGGCGGCAAAGACGAGGACGGACAGCAGGAAGTGATACCATCTCGGCTCGATGAGCCTATAGGACAGAATGCCCAGTCTTGCCACGTTAAATCCGGCGATCATCCAGACGATGCCGGCGATCAGCAGAAGCGATCTCTTTTTCACATAATAAAATTTCTTCATACGACTACCTTTTTGAGTGCATACAGATTATACTACGCTCAGTATATCATGCCGCGCCCATGGACACAACATCTGATTTCTGCAAATTGTCCGGGGGAAAGAGAAAAGATATAAAACTCACAGTGCATATCGCGTTGAACGCACCGGCACTTGTTGAGAGTTGCGGACTATGGTAAAATAGAGCTATAAAGGAAAACGGCAGAAATGGGGGAATCAATATGTACGAAACAAACATGGAAAGGATCCGTCACAGGCTCGAGGCGGGGCTTGCCATGCTGCGTGAGGTCTACCGCGTGACGGAAATAGATACCGGAAGCCTTGAGAGCTTTGTTGTCGCGGGACGGTATCACGAAGTAAAGCAGTATGAGATCGAGGGTGTCGGGAATCTGCTCGTCATGACAAACCCGCGGGAGGGAGCCATGCAGATGGACACCTTCACCATCACGCCGTATTATAAAAATCTGCCGCTGTTCACAACGGACTATATGTATTTTGAAGACAAGCGTATGTTCCTCAATGAGATCTACGATCTGGTCGAGGAGAAGGATGCGCTGTATCAGGAATACATCGCCAGGTTCGCGGCGAACTGCGCGGCGGTGGCGGACCTTGAAAATATGCCGATGAAGCCCTGCTGGTACGACGATATACGCCCCGTGTTTGCGGGGAAGATCGCCGCGCCGACGGAGGACGAGCGGATATGCGAGCTGTTTTTGCAAAACCTCGCCACCTTTATCGAGATGGAGCAGCGCTCGCCTCTGCTGCCTCCCGGGAAGCGTCAGGGCAAATGGCGGAAAAACTTTGAATACGCAAGAGCGCTCGTGGAGGACGGCGGCGTGTCCACCGACCTGTTCGTGCAGTCTCTGGGTGCCGACGAGACAAAGCGATTCTTTTATGCCGTGTTTTTCGCGCCCTACCGTTATCGCCCCGACAGCAACGACCGTCTGGAATCTTTCTTTGATTTGAAGGATGAAAACGGTCAGACAAACCGCGGGAAAATCGCCGAAAAGCAAACGATCATCCGGCGTGTGGCGGAGACGGATAAGTCGAAAAGCTTTGAGGAATCCGAGACAGCGGAGACCTTTGACGGCATCGTTTCGGAGGGCGGCAAGACCGTGGGCTTCGGCATCCATATCTTCAACGAGGATGTCTATCCGCTTCAGAGCTTTGAAATCTATCTGCGAGGCTGTGCTCTTTCGGGCTGCCTCGACCTCGACGGGCAGCGGGACATGGTGTTCCTCGACGTGTACCATAATAAAATTGAGTCGGTGCGATGCGGCGAACTGCCGTCCATGCGTATTTTCGGCGTGCAGGACAATTTGCTTGAAAGCATTGACGCGGCGAAGATGCCGTCCTGTCAGGGCATCGACGCGGGTATGAATCGGCTTCACGCGATCGACGTATCCAACAATCCGGAGCTGGTCGAGCTGTATATCAACGACAACGACTTTACGGCGATCGACCTATCCGCCAATCCCAAGCTCAAATACTTCTACTGCCATAATAACCGCATGACAAGGCTTGATACAAGGAACAATCCCCTGCTTCGGCATCTGAACGCAACGGGCAATCCGATGACGGAGATCCTTTCCCTCGCTCCGCAGCGCAAGGAGCGGCTTCCGCTGGAGCTGTATGCGGGCTGCGGCGGCACGGTGGGACTGAAATTCAATCCCGTCTACAACGCACAGTGGAAGGAAACGGGGGAGTGGCAGCAGAGCTATCACGCCTATCCCGATGCGGGATTTCGCTTTGTCGGCTGGCAGGATGAGCACGGCACCATGGTGTCGGCCGAGGCGGTGTGGATAGACGAGTACGGCAGCAGCCGGATTCTGAAAGCTGTTTTTGAACGGTAAGGGCAATACGGATCCGAGTTTTCAAGTGGTTTCATACAGTTGGAGGGAGAAATTATGCAGAAAAGGATGTTCTCGCTTATACTGGCGCTTGCGTTGTGCCTGAGTCTGGCGGCCTGCGGCGAGATCGCGGACTCCGAAACCGGGAGCGCCGAAACGCAAGACAGCACACCGGAAGCAGCCGCAACCGAAGCAGCCGAAGATGTCACAGACCCGGCGGCGGAGGCTTTTGCGTTTGAGCCCGAGCGTTATGAAAGCGATGCGCTTCTCTGGGATTTCGACGCGGATAGCGGCACGCTTTCCATCCATGGCGAGGGGCCCATGCGCGATTATTCCGCCGAAGCGCCCGAATGGGAAAGGTATAAGGATGAGATCCTCGCGGTCACTCTGGATGAAGGGATCACCTCGGTTGGAGCGTATGCCTTTTATAATTATCTCAATCTCACAGAAGCCCGTCTGCCCGACAGCGTGGAGGTCATTGATGAGTCTGCCTTTGATTACGACTGGGAGCTGCGGAGCATCACCATCCCCGCGTCGCTGCAATATGTCGGGGAACGCGCCTTCTACAATACGCTGCTCTGGGAGCCGGAGGATCTGGTTTTTCCGGAGGGCTGTGTGTATATCGGCGATGAGGCCTTCCATTCCGCGCTGAAAAGCGGCGGCATGGTTTCGCTGCCCTCCACGCTGCAATATCTGGGGAGCCGGTCTTTCACCAACGCTTATCTTTCGGATTATATCGTCGCGGAGGATAACGAGGCTTACTGCTCGAAAGACCACGCGGTCTACACAAAGGACTTGCGGGAAATGCTTATGCTCGCGCCGGTCACGGAGGGCTTGGGCGAGTTCCGCATCCCGGACGGCGTGGAGCGGATCGCTGCCGAGTGCTTCAACGCGATACAGGGGATCGAAACGGTTTATATCCCCGCCTCTGTGACGGAGATTGCCGAGGGTGCGTTTTTCTCCACCTTCGACCTCAAGGAGATCATCGTGGACGGGGCAAATCCATACTACAGATCGGAAAACGGTCTGCTTTTGAGCGGGGACGGCACGCTGCTGCTCGCCTGGCCGGACGGGATGGAGGGCAGCGAGCTTGTGATTCCGGACGGTGTGGAGCGGCTCGGTGAGTATCTGTTCTACGGACGCTGTGACGGAGCCTATACCGTGGTGCTGCCGGAGAGCGTGCGGGAAATCGGCACCATGAGCCTGCCGGAGAATATGACCTCGCTTACGCTTCCTGCGGGGCTTGAAACGATAGCTCCCTATGTGTTTTATGACGGAATGTCCGTTGAAGCGATTGACTATAACGGCACGGAGGCGGACTGGGAGAAGATACAGATCGGGGACGGCAACTCCATGCTGGACAGCGCTGTCATTCACATGAACGGAGACACCGACCATAAA
Organism: Oscillospiraceae bacterium; assembly: GCA_045640125.1. GTDB lineage: Bacteria > Bacillota > Clostridia > Oscillospirales > Oscillospiraceae > CAJOIG01. The sequence goes on along the minus strand of JAZUEL010000089.1, from coordinate 15,840 downwards.
AGTGCGGAATGATTCAATATCCAACGAGTCTCGACGGAGTAAACCGTCGAGACTCGTTTTGTGTATGTCGGTAAACAAGGGCTTGAAGGCGGCGGCCCGCTTGCGGGACGGACTCTGCGCCGGATGCTTTGCGTGCCTTACCGGATGATATTCTGTTACGGTGTAAAAATCGCCTGTTATGGTTCGGCTGCGATGTGATGGCAGGCGACCAGATGCCCGTTTCCGGTGTCCGTCAGAGCCGGAGCGGAGGCGAAGCATTCTTCGGTGGCATGGATGCAGCGGGGCGCGAAACGGCAGCAGGGCTTCGGCTCGATGGGGGAGGTCAGCTCGCCTCGGAGCAGAATTTTCTCCGGACGGTTTTTAAGACGGGGGACGGGTATGGCGGAGAGCAGCGCCTGAGAATAGGGGTGGAGCGTGTGGGTGAACAGTTCTTTGGCATCGCACATTTCAACGATCTGCCCCAAATACATCACGCAGATCCGATCGGAGATGTGGCGGACCACGGAGAGATCGTGGGTGATGAACATATAGGTCAGATTCTTTTCTTTTTGCAGATCACCGAGCAGATTCAAAACCTGCGCCTGAATGGAAACGTCCAGGGCGGATACGGGTTCGTCGCACACGATAAACTTGGGGTCTAAAGCCAAAGCGCGGGCGATGCCGACGCGCTGGCGGCGGCCGCCGTCCATTTCATGCGGATAACTGTTGGCAAAGCGGTCGGCGAGACCGACGGTGTCCATGAGCTCTTTTACGCGGTGTTCGAGCTCCTGCTTGTTTTTGGTATAGCGGTACAGGCGCAGCGGCTCCGCGATCAGCTCTTTCACGCTCATGCGTGGGTCGAGCGAGGCGTATGGGTCCTGAAAGATCATCTGCATCTTGGGGCGAAGCTCCAAGAATTTTTTCTTGCTGATATGAGAAATCTCTTCGCCGTCAAACCATATCTCGCCGGAAGTGGGCTCTTCCAAACGCAGAACGGTGCGCCCGAGGGTGGATTTGCCGCAGCCGGACTCGCCCACGATGCCCATGGTTTTGCCCTGTTCTATGCTTAAGCTGAGGTCGTCTACTGCGTGAAGACTGCCCTTGGGGGTCGGGTAATACTTTTTCAGATGGTTCAGTCTGAGAAGTTCCATGTTTTCAGTCTCCTTCCGGTGCGCTCACAAGGCACTTGACGAAATGACCCGGCTCCACTTCCGTCAGCTTCGGATCGCATTTCTTGCACTCTTCACAGGCACTGCCGCAGCGGTCATAGAAACTGCAATATTCCGGCAGATTCGTGGGGTCGATCATCAGTCCGGGGATGGATTTCAAATGCTCGACGTCTTCGTTCAGGCTGGGCAGAGAGTCAAACAGCCCGCGGGTGTAAGGGTGCATCGGGTTGTGGAAGATGTGCTCCACCGTGCCGTATTCCACGATCTCGCCGGCATAGATGACGGCACAGCGATCGCATATCTCCGCCACAACACCGAAATCGTGGGTGATGAGCAGCATGGAGGTGTTGAACTCCTGACGCAGATTTTTCATCAGATCCAAAACCTGCGCCTGAATGGTGACATCCAGCGCGGTAGTCGGCTCGTCCGCGATAATCAGCTCGGGCTGGCAGGCCAGCGCCATGGCGATCACCACGCGCTGCTTCATGCCGCCGGAGAACTGATGGGGGTAATCGGAATATCGCTCCTCCGGAATGCCGACCGTTTTCAGCATTTCCATTGCCAGGACGGATGCTTCGCTGTTGGTGACGTGCCGGTGAAGGGAGATGACCTCGGCGATCTGGTCGCCCACGGTGTAGACCGGATTGAGCGCGGTCATGGGGTCCTGGAAGATCATGCTGATCCGGTGTCCGCGAATGGAACGCATCTCCTTGGCGCTCTTGTGCATGAGGTCCTCGCCGTCCAGGCGGATGCTGCCTTGGATAACGTGGCTGGGCGGAACGGGGAGCAGTCGCATGAGCGCCAGTGCGATGGTCGTTTTTCCGGCGCCGGTCTCGCCGATCAGACCCAATGTCTCGCCTTTGCGAATCTCAAAGGACACGTTGTTGACGGCTTCCACGACGCCGTCGTCGGTTTCATAGTGGACAATCAGATTTTCAACCTCGATCAGAGGTGTATTATTGCTCATCCGTCTCACTCCTTATTTCAGTCGGGGATCCAGTGCATCGCGCAGACCGTCACCGAAGAGGTTGAAAGCAAACACGGTGATCATGATGCACAGGCCGGGGAAGATGACCATGTGGGGGGAACTGACCAAAAAGTCCTTGCCGCCGGACAGAAGCACGCCCCATTCCGGTGTGGGCGGTGTCAGACCCAGACCCAGATAGCTCAGACCGGACACGATCAGGATGCTGCCGGCGAGCATATGAACGCTTTCGATGATGATGGGCGCCAGTGCGTTCGGAAGCATATGCCGGAGCATCAGACCGATGCCGTGAGAGCCGATCGCCTGCGAGGAGGATATGTACTCGCTGCGTTTGACGGTGAAGATAGCGGCGCGGCAGATGCGTGCGGTGCCGCCCATGAAGCTGATGGTAATGGCGAAGATGAGTTGGGGCATACCGTTGCCGAGTGAAGCGACGATGGCGATGGCCATCAGCGTGGGCGGGATGGCCTGAAAAATATCCATGCAGCGCATGATGATGATGTCGGTGCGGCCGCCGAAGTAGGCGCAGATGAAGCCCAGAGAACCGCCGACGAGCAAGGCGCAGGCGACGCAGATAAAGCCGATGGGCAGGGAATAACGCGCACCGTAGAGACAGCGGGAGAAAATATCGCGTCCCATATTGTCCGTGCCGAACAGGTGTTCGGCGGAGGGACCCAACTTTACGGCGGTGTAATCCTGCTCGGCGTAACCGTAGGGCGCGATAGAACCGGCGAAAATTGCCAGAAGGAAGAATACGATAATGATAATCATACCGAGAACTGCGGTGCGGTTTCGGCAAAGGCGCTTCCAGGCCTCTCTGGCGGGGGAGTTGCCGATCTGACCGCGGCTACGGCGATTGAGCTTGCGGTTGATCTTTTCCATCTGAGGCGTTACACATTTTGCCATGTTAAGCGGCCTCCTTTGCAAAAAGTCTGCGTTTTCGGATGCTACGGGACGGGAGCGCGAATTCTGTTTTCAGTCTGGGATCGACAAAGGTGTAGGTCAGATCGGCCAATAGATTGACGATGGTAAAAGCGACGGCGAGGATCAGAACGCCGCCCTGTACGGCGGGGAAGTTGCGGGCGGAGATAGCGTCGGTAACGTATTTTCCGATGCCGGGGATTCCGAAAATGTTTTCAATGATGAGTGCGCCACCCAGTGCGCTGCCAAGCTCGTTGCTGATGCAGGCGATGATGGGGATCTCGGCGTTGCGGAGTGCGTGGCGGATGGTGATGGTGGATTCCTTCTGACCTTTGGCTCTGGCGGTGCGGATGTAGTCCTGCCGGATGACCTCGAGCATACTGGAGCGGGTAATACGGCAGATGTTGGACATATTCGCCAGACCGCATACGCACATGGGGAGCACCCAGCCGAGTACGGACTGGATGCCGGCGGCGGGAAGCCATTGCAGCTTGACCGCAAACAGAGCGATGCACATAAGCGCGAGCCAGAAGCTGGGCATGGATACAAATATAATAGAGCCGACGAGAACGCAGGAGTCACCCCAGCTGTACTGATGCGTGGCGGCGAGTACCCCCAAGGGTATGCCGAACAGCACAGCGATGAACATGGAGCCGAAGGCGAGTATTATTGTATAAGGAAAGCGTGCGGCAATTTCTTTGGCGACAGGCTGGTTGGTTTTGTAGTTTGTGCCGAGGTCTGCCTTGGTAAAAAAATTGAACACATAGCGCCCGAACTGCACGACCAGCGGATCGTCCAGACCGAGTTCGGCGCGCTTATCCGCCTTCTGCTGTTCGGTTGCGTCGGCGGACAGAAGCTGATCGACGGCATCGCCGGGCGTAACGGCCTGCAAAATGAAGACGATAGCCAGAACACCGATGATGACGGGAATGACCATCAGTATGCGCTTTAAGGTGTAGCGAAGCATAGCGATTATCCTCTCTTATATGAAGTGAGAAGTGTTTGCGGGACAGAAGAGGCGGGGGAAGCGGAGTGAGCAGAGCGTTGGGTCTTGCGAGGGGGGCATGGGAACAAAACTGTAATACAATTTGCTTTGTTTCACTATAGCATCGGAAAGAAAAGCTGTCAATGCAAAGATGAAAAAATTTGGTGAAAACGGACTATCAAGGAATGGGAAAAACAAAAGATTATGGTAAAAGTGCTTGACATAGGGGAATAACTCTGTTATTCTCAAGGCAAACCGGGGCGGCAAAGGAGAGGAATATAAAATTTTTTTGCGCCTCAACTTGTAATACAACTTGGAGGTGGTGCGCGGCGCGGTCGGCGTGGTTTCAGATGTTTTTTGACTCAAAACGCAAGCATGAAAATCCTTATTATTATTTGGAGGAAAACTTATGAAAAAGCATGTTCTGCAACTGTTATCCCTGATTTTGGCACTATGCATGGTCTTTGCGCTGGTCGGCTGCGGTGCGGCCCCTGCGGAGCCGGCAGCCGAAGAAGCGCCCGCGGCGGCTGCGCCCAAAGCGCCTGCCGAGGAGGAAGCGGAAGAAGCGCCTGCCGAGGAAGCGGCAGAGGAAACTCTGAAGGTCGCGCTCGACGGCGAACCCAGCGGCCTGTACGCCCAGTACAGCTACAACAATCCTACCGCGATTATCTGCAATCTTCTGTACGATACGCTGGTAAAGTGGGATGCCGAGAAAAACTGCGTCGTCCCCAATCTGGCCACTTCGTGGGAATGGATCGATGACACCCACATGCGCATGACGCTCCGCGACGATGTTGTGTTTGCGGACGGCAGCCCCCTCACCGCGGAAGACGTTATCTACACCTTTGAAGTCGGCGGTGAATACCAGGCTTCTTCTTACTCCCGCATTTTCGACGCGGCCAACTTCGTGGCGGAAGACGAACACACCGTCGTTCTTGCGCTGAACGCTCCCTATCCCATCATTGCCGACATCCTCGCGGCTGATGTGTACGGCATCATCAGCAAGAGTGCTGTGGAAGCGGCCGGCGGTGTCGATGAAGCGGCACGCAATCCCGTGATCGGCTCCGGCAAATACGACTTTGCCGAGTGGGTCGACGGTCAGTACATCAAGCTGGTCCGCAACGAAGAGTACTGGAACAAGGACGCGATGCCTTACTACAAGGAGATCGTTCTCAGCTTCATCAATGACAACACCTCCCGCGCCATGGCGGTGCAGTCCGGCGACGTGGACATCGCGACGGGTCTTGGCACCTCGCAGGTGGAAAGTCTGTCTGCGGACAGCAGTCTGAACGTTGCGGTTACCAACACGAGCACCAACCGCTCCCTGTATATGAACTGCTCTGACGAGGCTCTGGCCAAGGAAGAAGTCCGCACGGCGATCTGGGATCTGCTGAATGCGGCGGCCATCCGTGATATTGCCAACTCCGGCTTCGGCGAACTGTCCGAGACCAGCTTCTCCCAGTTCTGCGCTGTGTATGCCGCGCCTCCCGCTGACTTCGTGCGCGAAGTGAACGTGGAAGAGGCCAAGGCACTGCTTGAGCAGGCCGGCTACGGCGAAAGCAATCCTCTCACGCTCGGTCTGATGATGCCGGCGGAGGGCGACAACGAGACCATGGCACAGCTTGTCCAGGCTCAGCTTGCGGAAGGCGGCATCAACGTTGAGATCGAGATGCTGGAGATCGGCTCCTTCCTGCAGAAGCTGTGGGGCGGCGACTATCAGCTCACCCTGACCTCCGGCGACCAGTATGACTACGAGAAGCTTCTCTACATGGTCGATGGCCGTATTGATCCTGCGACCGCTTCCGGCGGCGCGCAGTACGATGATCCCGACTTCCAGGTCCTGCTTGACAAGTGCTACGGCGAGACCGACGATGCGGCCCGTAATGCGCTCTATGCGGAGATCCAGAACTTCCTGCTTGAGCATCACATCGTGATCGGTGTGTGCAACCAGGTCAACGTCACGGCTATGAAGGCCGGCATCGGCGGTCTGAGCCTGAATATCTCGACCTGCCCCGATCTGAGCGTCTGCAAACCCGAGTAATTCTGAATAAGGCGGTGCGTTCATACGAACCGCCTTCTGAAAATGACAGGAGGCTTTCCCATGGAAAAAGAAAAAATTGTATTTGAATATGCAAAACTGAAGCCGGTCACAGACCCTGAATCGGAATATGACGGATTTGAACCGGGGAGAGTCGTCCTGCCGAAAGGCTATATCTATGAGGAAGGGCGGATGCCCTTCCTCGTGGATACGATCCTGGAGCGGGATGTTGAGGTCGTGCTTCGGGACGGAACGAAAATCTATGTGGATATTTACCGTCCGATGGACTCGGACACCAAAAAAGTCCCCGCGCTTCTGACGTGGGGACCTGCCGGCAAACGCGGCCGGAACAATATGCTGGATAACATCGGCTTTGATCAGAGCAATGAAGAAGAAAATCAAGCTCGGATGGAATACGTCAAATGCGGACGCGATATTGAGCTGCGCATGGGACTTCCGCGCAAGACGCCCAAAAGGCTGGGGATACCGATGGATGCGACCTCCGGACTGCAGGCCTGGGAGTGTCAGGACCCCGCATGGTGGGTGAAGATGGGCTATGCCATGGTCAATGCAGACCCGCGGGGCTGCTATATGTCCGAGGGCAACGTGCTGCACTTCGGCAGTCTGGACGCGTATGATATGTACGACACGGTGGAGTTTCTGGGCGTGCAGAGCTGGTGCAACGGCAAGGTCGGCACCTGCGGCGCGTCGTGGTATGCCATGACGCAGTGGTGTCTGGCATCAACGCTTCCTACTCCGCCGCATCTGGCGGCCATTGCCCCGCATGAGGGGGAGGGAGATCTGTACCGCGATGAATATATGCGCGGCGGTATCCCTGCGCAGGACGGCACCTGCAATGCCGCCGGACGCACCTTCGGTGACGGCAGCATTGAAGACATCAGTGCCATGATTGAAAAGTATCCTCTCTATAACGATTACTGGGAGGATAAACGCTGGAAATTTGAGAACATTACCGTGCCGGTCTACGAAGTGGCGAGTTACTCTTCGCAGATGCACTGCCGCGGCGCGCTGGACGGTTTCAGAAAAATTAAGACAGAAAACAAATGGCTGCGCATCCATAACAAGCAGGAATGGGTGGATCTGTGGGATCCGGCTTCCAATGCCGACCTGTGCCGTTTCTTCGACCGTTTCCTCAAGGGCGAGGACAACGGCTTTGAGGAAACGCCGCGTGTCCGCCTGACCGTCCTCGATCCGGGCGGCGTGGATCAGATCGGTTTGCCGGAGGATAATTTCCCGCCGGAGCGCACGGTTTATAAAAAACTGTATCTGGATGCGAAAAACGGCACGCTGAGCGAAACGCCGGTCGAGGAATACGGCGTGGCGGAATACGATTCCGAGCATGGCTGCTGTCAGGTGCGGTTTACCTACACATTTGAAAAAGATACAAAGCTCGTCGGTTTCCCGATGATCCGCTACTTTGCGGAATGTATCGGTCACGATGACATGGACGTGTTTGCCCGTATCACCAAAACCGACGCTTCCGGAGAGGCGCTGTTCCAGGATTCGGTGGTCTTCGGGTATTCGGGCACGGAATCCAAGCTGCGCGTGTCCATGCGGGAGCTGGATGAGAGCTTATCCACCGAGTACGAGCCTGTGCAGTCTTTCCGCCATCCGCAGAAGCTCACCGCGGGCGAAGTGGTGGAGGTGGATACGGGCTTCTGGCCGACGGGTATGCAGTTTCATCGCGGACAGAAGCTGGAGCTTACCCTGTCCGGCTATGACTATGCGCCGGATTATCCCTTTGACCGACCCAACAAAAAGCCCGACAACCACGGCATCCACCGCTTCCATTGCGGCGGAGAGTATGCCTCCTATCTCGCCATCCCCATTCTTCCGGACAAATCATACTGATCCTTATTCCATATCCGTATAAAAAAGGACAATACATTAGAAATAAGGAGAAATAAGATTTCCGGTCTTTTCAAACTTTGGGCGTTCTGGTATTATTCTTACGTAATATTTCCATAGAAGTTTTTCCCAAGGAATATTTTGTCGGACGCTCTGCGGGAAGTGAGAAAGATAAAGGTGGCGCGGTAAAATGGAAGAAAAGAATAAAAAGAACTCTGTCAGTGAGCTGATCTTTGAGCAGCTGAAAGAAAAGATCATCGCCGGAAAGTGGAAGCCCGGGGAGAGAATCCCCTCGGAAAATCAGCTCTGCAAGATCACCGGTGCCAGTCGGGTATCGGTGCGTGCGGCGATACAGAAGCTGTCCTCGCTGGGTCTGGTGGAGAGCAAACAGGGCGGCGGCACTTATGTGTGCGAGCTGTCCGGTGAGCAGCATCTCAATTCCGTCATCCCCTACTTTGCGTTGTCGCGTCCCGATCGCGTCAATATGCTGGAATTCCGGCGTATCATTGAGGTGGAAGGGGCGGCGCTGGCGGCGCAGCGTGCGGATGAGTCGGAGATCGAGGCCATGTATACGGCGACCGAGAGAATGGCGCAGGCGCAGACGACAGAGGAGATTACGCAATACGATCTGGAATTCCACTACCTGATCATGCAGGCCAGCCGCAACACCATTCTCACCAAGGTTTTTGAGATTTTGCAGGAGACCTACTTCTCTTTGCTTCACGAAAACGTCACGCTGTTGGGAGCATCCGGTGCGCCCTATCACCGGATGATCACGTCGGCGATCGCATCGCGGGATGCGGAGCTTGCGAAGCTCCTTATGGAGCGGCATCTGAGTATATCGGAACAGGCGAAAACCGAAGAAACGGTGCCGGAAGGACAGCTTTGATCCCTCCGGCGGAGAGAACTATGCAGATTTTGATCGTCCCGGATTCTTTCAAAGGAAGCCTTTCAGCCCAAAGAGCGGCCGAAGCGATGTGCGAGGGTTTTGCGCGTGTGTTCCCGGATGCGGACTATGTGCTTGTTCCTGCCGCAGACGGCGGAGAGGGAACGGTTCAGGCTGTGACGGCCGGTGCAAACGGGCGGCTCTGTCGGGTGAAGGTATCCGATCCCCTGGGCAGAGAGATCGAGGCGGAATATGGTCTTTTGCCCGATGGAACGGCGGTCATGGAAATGGCGCAGGCATCGGGCCTTCCCTTGCTGTCGGAGAATGAACGAAACCCTGCTCTGACGAGTACATACGGCACCGGTGAGATGATCCGAGCCGCCCTCGATGCCGGCTGCCGGCGTATTCTGATCGGCATCGGCGGCTCTGCCACCAACGACGGCGGTGCCGGTATGGCTGCGGCCTTGGGCGTGCGCTTTCTGGACGGCGACGGACGGACGCTGCCGCCCGGCGGCGCGGCACTGGCGGCCCTGGAACGTATCGACATCAGCGGGCTGGATGAGCGGCTGGCGGAGTGTGAGATCCTCACCGCCTGTGATGTCACAAACCCGCTGTGCGGTGAAAACGGCGCATCCTGCGTCTTCGGCCCGCAGAAGGGTGCCTCGCCGGACGTGGTGCGGGAGCTGGACCGGGCGCTGATGCGGTACAGCGAGAAGCTGACGGAGTGCTTTGGAAAAGACTTTGCAGACATACCGGGTGCCGGTGCGGCGGGCGGTCTGGGCGCGGGACTGATGGCCTTTGTCGGCGCGGTACTCCGACCGGGCACGGACATCGTTTTTGAGGTTTTGGATCTGGAAACGAAGCTCGCGCAAGCAGACCTTGTTGTTACCGGAGAAGGCCGCATTGACGCAAGCTCTGCCTGCGGCAAGCTTCTCTCGGGACTCGGCGCGATGGCGCTTCGGTACGGTAAACCCGTGATCGCGCTGACAGGGATGATCGGAGCGGGAGCGGACGCGCTGTATGGACGGGGCATCCGTGCCTTTGTACCTCTATGCGACAGACCCATGTCGCCGGAGGAGTCCATGAGCGAAGCCGAGACCCACATGAAAGATGCCGCCGAACGCGCCGCGAGACTTATTCGGATCGGACGGCAGCTCGGCGGAAACGAATATGAAGCAATATAAAACACGGAGGAGAGTATACGAATATGAATGAATCCATCCATAAATATTTTCAGGTCGGCACGATCCAGTGGATGAGCTATCCCAAGCGCGATCCGATGGAATCTCTGCTGGCCATTGCCCGCGACGATTATTTTGATGCGATCGAGCTCAAGGGATATGGGGAGAAGAACGAGGAAGCGAAAAAGATCCTCGACCAGAGCCATCTGAAGGTCTGTTACGGCGCACAGCCCCGCCTTCTCGGGCCGAAGCTCAATCCCAACGCCATTTCCGAAGAGGAGCGAAAAAAGGCGGAGGAAACGCTGCTGGAGGCGGTAGACGAGGCCGAGTATCTCGGTGCGAAAGGCATCGCCTTTCTCGCCGGAAAATGGGAGATGCAGACCAGGGAACAGGCCTATGAGCAGCTTCTGAAAACCACCCGAAACGTCTGCGATTATGCGGCGGAAAAGGGTATGAATGTGGAGCTGGAGGTTTTTGATTACGACATGGATAAGGCGGCGCTGATCGGACCGGCACCGCTGGCGGCACGCTTTGCGGCCGATATGCGCACGACGCACAGCAATTTCGGTCTGCTGGTGGATCTGTCGCATTTCCCGACTACCTACGAAACCAGCCGTTTTGTCGTGCGCACGCTCCGACCCTACATTACCCACTTCCATTTCGGCAACGCCGTCGTGAAGCCCGACTGTGACGGATACGGCGATATGCACCCCCGCTTCGGCTATCCCGAGAGCGCGAACGATACGCCGGAGCTGCTGGATTATCTCCGCGTTCTGAAGGAGGAAGGCTTCTTTCAGGCGGAGGAGCCCTACGTTTTGTCCATGGAGGTCACGCTGCGTCCCGGAGAGGATGAGGATGTGGTGCTCGCCAACACCAAGCGGGTGTTGAACCGTGCATGGGCGCTGCTTTGAGTGCGGAGGAAAGTTTTATGAAAATCGTTATTTTGGACGGATATACCGAAAATCCCGGCGATCTGAGCTGGGAGGAGTTGGGGAAGCTCGGGGAGCTTACCGTCTATGACCGCACGCCGGTGCAGGATACGGCGGAGATCATTCGCCGCATCGGGGATGCGGAAATCGTGTTTACCAACAAGACCCCCATCCGTCGGGAGGTCATCGATGCCTGTCCCGGCATGAAGTTCATCAGCGTTCTGGCGACGGGTTACAATGTGGTGGACTATGTCTATGCCAAGGAAAAGGGGATTCCGGTGACCAATGTTCCGGCATACGGAACGGATTCGGTGGCGCAGTTTGCCATTGCGCTGCTGCTGGAGATCTGCCATCATGTCGCGCATCACAGCGAAAGCGTGTTTGCGGGGAAATGGGCTGAAAGTCCGGACTTCTGTTACTGGGATTATCCGCTGATCGAGCTGGCGGGCAAGACGATGGGCATTATCGGCTTCGGCCGCATCGGCCAGCAGGTAGGCCGGATCGCCAAGGCCATGGGGATGAGGATCCTTGCCAATAACCCCTCGCAGAATGAAAGCGGACGGGAGATCGGCGAGTATGTGGATCTGGACACGCTTCTGGCGCAGTCGGATGTGATCTCGCTCCATTGTCCGCTGTTTCCGGAAAACACGGGTCTGATCAACAAGGACAGCATTGCGCGGATGAAGGATGGCGTGATCCTGCTGAACAACAGCCGCGGTCAGCTTGTGGTGGAGCAGGATCTGGCGGATGCGCTGAACAGCGGCAAGGTTTTTGCTGCGGGTCTGGATGTGGTATCGACCGAGCCGATCACGGCGGACAATCCTCTCCTTCAGGCGAAAAACTGCCTGATCACGCCGCATATCTCCTGGGCGCCCAAAGAGAGCCGCCAGCGCATTATGGACTGTGCGGTGGAGAATGTGAAGGCGTATCTGAATGATGCGCCAATCCATGTGGTAAACGCATAAACAAACGAAAGAAGGAAATTCAATGCTGACGGATGCACAGCAGGCTGAAATGCGCCGGCTATGTAACAGTTTTCGAATGGACGTTTTGCAGATCATTCACGATGCAAAGTCCGGACATCCGGGCGGCTCGCTGTCTGTTTGCGAGATCCTGTCCATGATCTATCTCGTCCATGCGTATATTCGACCGGAGGCACCCGAGGATCCGGATCAGGATCGTATCGTATTGAGCAAGGGTCATGCCGCGCCGATGCTGTATCGGATTCTGGCGGAAAAGGGCTACTTTCCCGTGGAGTATTTGGAACAGTTTCGCCGTATCGACAGTCCGCTGCAGGGGCATCCCTGCACGCATACACCCGGTGTGGATATGCCGTCCGGCCCTCTGGGCATCGGTCTTGCCGCGGCACAGGGCTTGGCGCTCGGTATGCGCCTGCGCCGATCCGACAGACGGGTCTATGCCATTTTGGGCGACGGAGAGCTGAACGAAGGCGCTGTATGGGAAACGGCTATGTCGGCGGCAAAATTCAAGCTCGATCGGCTGATCGCCGTGGTGGATCGCAATCATGTGCAGCTCGACGGCACGGCAGACAGTATCATGCCGACGGAGCCGCTGGCGGATAAATGGTCTGCCTTCGGATGGAATGTGATCTGCTGCGACGGCCACGATCTTGCGGCGCTGGATCGTGCCTTGACGGAAGCGGAAGAACACCGGGGCAGTCCCAGTGTGATTCTGGCAGACACGGTCAAGGGAAAGGGTGTCTCCTTTATGGAGGGGAAGAATACCTGGCACGGGGCGCTGATTTCGGATGACGATTTGAAAGCGGCGCTGGATGAGCTGGGAGGTGTCGGCGAATGAGTATGAGTATACGGCAGGCTTACGGTGAGTATCTGGCGGAGCTTGGCAGGGAGCAGGAAAAAATCGTGGTTCTCGATGCCGATGTTTCCTCCTCCACGCAGAGCAAATTCTTTGCCGCCGCGCATCCCGAGCGCTTTTTCAATATGGGGATCGCCGAGGCCAATATGACGGCGACGGCTGCCGGTCTTGCCCGGCAGGGCTTTGTCCCTTTTGTGAATACATTTGCCGTGTTCATTACCAGTATGGGCTATGTACCGACGAGGGCGCTTGCCTGTTACGGGGATTTGGACCTTAAGCTCGCAGGGGCGTATTGCGGCGTTTCGGACGCTTTTGACGGTGCCAGTCACCACGCCACCGAGGATATGGCGATCATGCGGGCGCTTCCCAATATGCGTATTCTCTGTCCGGCGGACGTGCAGGCCACCCGTGCGCTCACACGGCTATGTGCCGAGACACACGGCCCCTGCTATCTGCGCCTTTCGCGGGACAGCTTTCCGGACATATATGAATCTGCCGCCGAGTTCTCCATCGGCGGGGCAAATGTTTTGTCGTCGGGGGAGGATCTTGTGATCTTTGCCTGCGGCAGTATGGTCCATGCGGCCATGGAGGCGGCAGAAACACTGCGCGAGAAGGGTGTTTCTGCCGCGGTGGTCGATCTGTACTCCATCAAGCCGCTGAACGAGGAACTGGTTTTGGATATGGTTTCGCGTACAGGTGCCGTGGTGACGGCGGAGGAACACAATGTGATCGGCGGACTCGGCTCCGCTGTGGCGGAAACACTGTTTCGCGGCGGAGTCGCAGCGGCGGCTGAAATGGTGGGAATTCAGGATTGCTTCACGGAGAGCGGCCCCTATGCGGCCTTGCAGACGAAATACGGTCTGGATGCCGGAGCGGTCGTGAATGCGGCGCTGCGCGTGATGGCCAAGAAAGGAAACTGATGGGATGAAAACCGTAAAACTGATGGAGCCCTTTCGCTTTGAAATTCTGGAGCAGGATATTCCGCAGCCCGGTTCGGATGAGGTCCTGTTAAAAAACGCCTATCTGGGTGTCTGCACGTCCGATGTTCAGATCTATCACGGCAAACATGCCTATGCGGCCATGCCCGTTGTCATGGGACACGAGGAGTCCGGCGTGATTGCGGCGGTAGGAAGCCATGTGACGGATTGGAAGGTCGGTGACCGGGTCGTCCTGCAGCCCCAGCTTTTCTGTCGGGAATGTTATCCTTGCCGCTCGGGGCATCTGAACGTATGTGAAAACCTGAAGGTGATCGGGGTGCATACGGACGGCTGTGCCTGTGAATATACGGTCGTTCCGGCGTGGAATCTTCACAGAGTGCCGGACAATGTGTCGTTTAGAATCGCAGCGCTGGCAGAGCCTATGGCGGTTGCGTTCGGCGCGGTGCGCCGTCTGAAGGAAGTGACGGATATCCGGGGAAAGAAGATATGCGTCGTGGGAGCCGGAACGATCGGCAACCTTGTTGCACAGGTGTGTAAGATCAACGGTGCCGCGGCGACGATGGTGACGGATCTTCTGCCGGAAAAGCTGGAGCTTGCCCGGAAATGCGGCATTGATTACGCGGTCAATACGAAGGAGATGCCGTTGGCGGAAGCGATCGAAGAATGCTTCGGTGCGGATAAAGCCGATGTCATTGTCGATTTTGTCGCACAGCCGGCGGTGTTCAATACCATACTGAAAGCAGCCCGCAATGCCTCCGTGATTATGATTACCGGAAACTATAAAGAGCCGGTGAGCTACGATATGACCTTGCTCCAGCGTCGTGAAATCAGTCTGGTGGGGCATATGATGTATATCCGCGAGGAATTTGACGATGCGCTGCAAGCGATGTCGGACGGCAGCATCTGCACAGACGGGCTTGTGACGCAGGAATGGACGCTGGATCAGTATGCAGGGGCCTTCCGTTATTTTGATGAACAGCCTGAAAACATAGTAAAGATGGTGGTAAAGATTGCGGAGGATTTGTAAAAAAACCACTATGAACCTTCATTAGAGCAAGAAGAATAGCCCCCAAAGTAGGAGCAAGATACATCTCTTCTTCCACAGCTTTTCAGCATTTTTCCTCGTTTTATACAACAAGACCTGTTTTTGCGTGACAAAAACAGGTCTTGTTGTATTGTACCAAACTTTGCGTTATTCAGTTTTCGCTGTGCGCCCTCGCGGCGTTCATGCTTGCAAGCTCCTTGTCGATGTCGAGGAACAGCACCGTGATAATGATGCCGATACCGAACAGCGCAGGGACCCAGCCCAGCATGGCGTTGATGGCATTGACGGCCGAATCGGGCTGCACGGCGAGATCGGCATTATAACCCGCTCTGGCAAGAGCGCCCGTTAAAAGCTTCGCGGCGAGCGCCTCGCCGAGCTTGGTGGAGAGGTTGTCCGCTGTGCCGATCATGCCGTCATAGCGGCGACCCTCCCGCCACTCCACAAGGTCGGAGAGATTGTTGCGGTTGGTGTTGAACATGACAAAGGTGATCGCCACGGCAACGCCCGTGCTCACGGCGTTCACATACAGTGCCGCCATGGAAAAAGGGTTAATAATAAACCACAGCTTGCCAATCGCAAAGAGCGCACCGCCGAGCACCATGGTCTTCTTTCTGCCCAGCTTTGCGTCGATCTTCGACACGAACAGGGTGCTTACGAGGGAGGCGATCAGGTATGCCG
This sequence comes from Oscillospiraceae bacterium, assembly GCA_045640125.1. GTDB lineage: Bacteria > Bacillota > Clostridia > Oscillospirales > Oscillospiraceae > CAJOIG01. The sequence goes on along the minus strand of JAZUEL010000089.1, from coordinate 401 downwards.
CCTCGATCACCGTAACATCGTCCGCCGAGCCGAGCACATAGGTGCAGTAGTAGGTCAGGCAGGTGAGCAGCGACAGATTGATGATGCCGTAGAAAAGTATGTAGACGGTATTGAGGACAAAGGGGCGGTAGCTGTACAGCGCTTTGAAGATGTGGAGCATACCCACATGCGCCTCGTCCTCGTTTTGCGGCATAACGCGCTCCTCGGTGGTGAAATAGTGGATAAGGCAACCCACTATGCACACCGCCGCCATGACACAGGCGGTCAGCAGGAAACCGCGGCTTCCCGTGACGGGGTCGAGGTTGCCGTTGTCGTCCAGCGCGCCGAACAGGTCCAGCAGCGGGAAGCAGGCGACCGCGCCTATGGCGGTGCCGATGCAGCTGCCGATGTTGCGGTGAACG
>JAZUEL010000088.1:0-7565 GCA_045640125.1 Oscillospiraceae bacterium | reverse complement strand
CTTTTATGAGCTGGGGCTCTACACGAAGGAGCAGGTGCATAAATTCGTCGAAAAGGGCATCATCACCGAGGCGCAGTACGCCGAGATCGTCGGAGGTGGAGCATGAACGAGGCCTGTCCCGTGAACGGCTGCGAGCGCGTGCGGACGCTCGAGCATAGGGTCGAACGCATGGAGCGGACGGTCGCGTCGCACGATGTGACCTTTGCGCAGATCAACACAAAGCTCAACGGCATCCTGTGGGGCGTGGGCGTGATCGCCACCGCCGTCATCGGGGTGCTGGTGAAGATGATTTTTTAAGGAGGACATACCATGAGTTGGATGAAAGCTGCAAGCATCCGCGCCGTCAAGACGATGGCGCAGACCGCCGTGGCGCTGATCTCGGTCGGCACCTTTATGTCGGACATCAACTGGCTGGAGGTGCTGTCCGCGTCGGTGCTGGCGGGCATCCTGTCGGTGCTGACGAGCGTGGCGGGTCTCCCCGAGGTCGGGGAATAAAAAAAGCCTCCCCGAAAAGGGGAGGCAGACCGCGCTTTCGCGGTCAGAAGTCCACGTTTTGCAGGCGGGCGATCAGCTCGTCGGCGCGCGGGAAGGCTCGCTCGCGCAAGTCCTGCATACGCAGGTCGATCAGCTCCTGCGGGAAGCTGTCGGAGATGCCATAGACGATCATCATGCGTAGATACGCCGCGCTCTCGATGATCGCCTCTTTTTCCGCCAGCACGGCGGGATCGTCCGTCCCGAAATACACGCGCATAAAGGTATCCCAGAAACGGCGGGCGCAGGCGCGCGGGATGCCGGAGAACTTGGCGGAACGCTCCTCGGGCAGCAGCATGATAACGAAATAGGCGATGGCGATGTCGTAAAGCGGGTGTCCGAGGCAGATATCGCCCATGTCGATGAGCAGCGGCTCGCCGTTCTGCACCATGATATTTTTGGGGTGGAAATCGCCGTGGAGCAGGGTGTTGCCCCTGGGCATCGCGTCCAGCCAGCGCAGCGCGATCTCGTATTCCTGCCCGGTCATGTAGCGGGACATATTTTTGGCGGCGCGGGCGTAGCCCACGGTCACGTCGGGCAGCGCCATGCTGCCGATATCGAGCTCGTGGATCAGCCGCAGGACCTCGCCGAACTTGACGGCGTATTCCTCCGCGCGCTCCGGCTCGCGGGTCACGCAGGAGCCCATGCTGCCGGAGGGGACAAGCTCATACAACAGCCCGTAGCAGTCGCCGACCTGCACGATGTCGTAGGAGATGGCGGTGGGGATGCCGTGCACGAAGGCGATCTGCGAGCGCTCACGCTCCTTCGTCAGCTCCTCCATCGGAGTCTCGGGGCGGTAGACCTTGAGCACGGTCTCGTCGTCGCAGCGGTAGATCGTCCCGATCGAGCCCTGTCCGATGATCGGACAGCCATCCACGGAGAACTTCCGCAGTGCCTTTGTCACATCGAGCATATCCGCAAAGCCGGTCATCTCAAGAATTTCGTAAACATCACGCGACACGTTGATGAGCTTCAGGTTTTTCTCTTTTTTCGCCATGCGCAGGATCATGCGCAGACCCGCGCTGGAGATATAGAGCAGCTCCCCGCAGTCCAGAATCAGCGCCTGAGCGGGATGAGCGTCCAGCAGCTCATTTGCCTCCGCCTCCCAGTGCTCGACGTTGGAGGAGTCGATCCGCCCCTCGAGAAATAAGGTCAAGCCCATATCGGTCTGCGAAAATTTCATGGTCGTAGCCTCCCTGTGCAATCAACTGTTTTATATAAAGTTATTCTATTACAAAACATGGAATCATTGCAAGCCTTTTCCGGAAACTGCGCCGGAAACAAAATGAAAGATGGGCGTTGTATTAAATGAAGAAAAAGGAAGAAATGAAGACGGCGCTTCGCGCCTAATGAAGCGAAGTCGCCCAAGGGCATTGTTTCTCTCGTTTCAATTTCTTCATTAGCCCCGTAGGGGCGACTTCATTCACCAGAAACACCCTTTGGCAAAAAGCAAAGGGGGGTTTTGGTCCGGGGAGTTATAACGGATTCAGTGGCAGAGAACAAACATATTCCCGATCCGCACATTCGACATAAGTGCAGACAGCCGCTACAATGAGATCACAAATCATTAAGGAGGCTGCATTATGGAACTGACCTATACCAAACACGGAGACTATTTTCTGCCGAATCTCACTGCGCCGGAGCCACCGAAGATCGGTGTATGGGGACAGCGGTATCAGCGCTATATGCGCGAGAATCATAACGGAATCTATACCGGCTGGCTCCTGTCCGGAACGCTGAACGCCAAACTGGAGGAGCGTGAACGCGAGGTATCCGAGATGTTTGAACGATTGATAAATCAGATGGCCACTGCTCGCGGCATCACGGAACAGCTCAAGGCTGATGATCCCATGCGCTGGGTCGGAGCAATGAACAATGTCCGCGTCAGCGCAGAGGAGATAGTGCTGAAAGAACTCGTGTACGAGTAAGATAAACTATTAGGAAGTAGAGCCCAAAAGTCACGGGCTCTGCTTTTCTCATTTTTTTACAACTCAACAAGCAACGCCCAGCGACCGTTGCGTTTTCCGTTGGATCGGACAAGTGCGTTGCAGAAACACCAGGAGTTTTCGCGAACACATCATTGTCGGCGTGAAAGCCGAAGGCGCGGAGATAAAGGAGGATAAATACCGCCGTGGCGCGCGTATTGCATTCGCCGAAAGGGTGGAGCTGCCAAATGCCGGACGCGAACTGCGAAACATGACACACGGCCTGTTCACAGAGAGGTTTTCCTACGGTAATTGTGTCATAATTACCGTAGGATTAAGCAATATTCTGATAAGTGTTTTAATGGATCATGTTCAACGCGGCCTGCCAGGCCTCACCCATGCAGGCGAGGTGAAGGCCTTCTTTGCCTGTGTTGCCCATGATGTCGCAAAGGTCAAGGAGCAATGCCTTTCGGAGATACGCCATGCCCTCCTCGCTAAGGCCGTTTTCAAGCGCAAACAGTGCGTGAGAGGCAAAGCTCAGCGTGGAATCGTGGAGGCATATAGGCTCAAAGTCGTTCCATGCGGCAAGCTTTTCTTCCTCACTGAACAACTCCGGAAAGCGTGTCATCAGCAGAAGTACATCTGCCTGCTTGACGAGCTTATAGCGCTGAAGCCTGTCAAAACACACATCATGATAGCTGGCGGCGGTGCTCCTTTTAATCTCGGCTATATCCACGCTCTCGAGGCGGTGAAATAGCTCGTCAGTGGTGAGGTGACCTGTTTCGGGGTCGCGCGGCCATTTGATGCAGGAGCGAAGCAGCTCCCAATCGGCTATCTCCTCCTCCGTTAAGCCGAGTTCGGCATATTTTTCGGAGCGCTCGGATTTCAGATCCCTTGCGGCGCGGACGGCGAGGTCGAGGTTGTGCTGAACCATCACATTGGTATAGAGATTATTGATGGAAACACCGCAGTATTCGTCCGGCCCTTTGCACCACAGCAGATCGGCGTTTTTATTCGTTCGGTCGAAGCTGTAGCGGCTCACCCAGAAACGGGCAGCCTCCACAAACACCTCGGCGGCGCGGTCGAGATAGAACGCTCTGTCACCCGACACTTCGCAGTACCGATCGAGCGCATACACCACATCAGCAGTAACATGCACCTCGCTGCAGCCGATATCCCACGTCTCACATTGCTCACTGCCGTCGAAGGAGGCCATCCACGGATAGCGCGCTCCGGCGTTGTTCATTTTCTTCGCGTGCGCCCTCGCGGCAGGTAAAGCGCGAACGCGGTATTCGCAGAGACTTCTTGCGGCGGCAAGGTCGTTTTCAAGGAAGAACGGAAGCATGAACATATCCGTGTCCCAGAAATAACAGCCCTTATATCTCGCGTGCGTAAGTCCCCTTGCGCCGATGCTGACGGTGGGGTCAAGGCGTGAGCAGCTGACAACAAGCTGGAACATCGAGTATCGCAGGGCTGTCTGCAGCTCGGCATCCTTCATGCGAAAGTCGCACTTTACCCACATCTTCTCCCATGCAGCTTCATGCTCTGCCAGAAGCCTGTCGTAGCTCCACTCGGTCGGCATTTCCTCCAGTCTCGGGTCAACATCGCGGCTTGTAGAAATAACCGTAAGCGTATCGAGGATGGTATCCCCGCCGATATCAAAGCTCAGCGCGGCATAATCGTCGCTTTTGACAGGCGTTCCGTTCATGCTGAACGAGACCTGCTCGGCAATATCGATCGCAGTGCCAACTGTGCAAAATCGGCAGATAAGCGAATTGTCTGCAAACTCCACGCCCGTGAGCGGCGCGAGCTGAACGGTTTCAAAGTTGTCCTTGGTCTGATCGTCGGGGATGGGACAGTTGCAGGAGGCGGTCTCGATGCCGCTGATGAGTTGTGCCGGTGCGTCCGTGTGCAGCTTTATCCGCTGCACGAGCATGGACGGTCTGTCAAGCGGCATGAAGCGGCTGTATTCTATCAACGCTCCGCCGACGGAGTACTTCGCGGAGAAAAGGCCGCGCTTCATATCGAGGCATCGGACAACGGGCGAGGAAAGTTCGGCCTCTCTGCCGTCCATATAGAGCCTGTCGAAAACAGGTGTGGGCAGATTGACAAAATCGGTGATGCCGGACTTTATCTCGCCGAATATGCCCGCCATGAAAAGCCCCTTCTGAACGGGGCGCATTTCGTTTTCAAACGGAAGATAACCTCTGAGGCCGAAGCGGCCGTTGCCGGAGAAGAATATGCTCTCGCAGAAATCGTCCGCGATCACGGAGCTCGTGTGCCTTATCTCCCAGGGAGAAAAAACGATATCATTTCTCATTTTTCCGCCTCCGATGCATGGTAGATCGCGTGGCAGAGGAAGCCCGCGCAGGTCGCAAAGGCGGCGCCGGTGGTGCATTCACCTGTCACGGCATCCACACTCTCGCAGGCGATGCCATTGTCCATCTTGAGCGTTTCAAGCTCGCGGAACGCCTGCTCGGCATGACCGCAGAGCATACTGTTGCACAAACTCAGAACCCACGGATACGGGGCGTGCGGACAGCCGATCTCCGCGATCGGATACCCCGCAAAGCTGTATTTGTACGCAGGCGAGCGGATGATATCGACAGTGTTTTGCCATATCTCATCATTCGATGAGCAGAAACCGTAATACGGCAAAAGCTGGAGGCTTCCGGGCGGCTCGTCGTATATATCGTGATGACCCGCAAGATCAACCGACCAGCCGAAGTATCTGCGGCCGCTTTCGTCGGTGAACACGCAGTTTTCGTATACGGCCTCACGCACCTTTTCCGCTTTCTCTGCGAGCTCTCCATAAATGTCGGGATAGAGCTCGGCAAGCGCCCTCATCGCCTTCCACACGAGCATATTGTCATAGGTGAGGTAGGGGTAGACCCGCTCGTCATCCGTCGGCTGAAGAAAGGTCTCGTACAGGTCATATTGGGGGTGCTTCATCCCGGAGAGAGTATCGAGGATACGCTCTATACTGTCGGACGCGCAGCGCTCGTTACTGAGCTTCGTGTCACCGGTTTTATCAGTATAGGCCTTGAGCGCGAGGATGGGAGCGACAAGCTCGTCGAGCTCGAAGCCGGGCTCGAGCACCGTGCCGTCGATATATCTGGAGTGAACGCCGATATTGCGGCTCTGGCGGGTAAAAACATACTTGAGCATGCTTTTCGCAAGTGCGATATCGGCATCGAGTATCGCGGGAAAGGCCCAGAGAAGTGTGTCTCTGTCCCAATATGCGGCGCTGACATAGTAGCGTTTGGAGCGGGATGTGGCGCAGATCAGCTCTTCGGTGTCGAGCGTAAGCCCGGTCGCATAGAACATACAGAAAAACAGATTGGTGTTATAAATGCGCGTAATCGCCTCGCTTTTGAAACTCTTTTCGCGTTTTTTAAGAAAATCCACCGTCTTTGCGTACTCGGCATCCCAGCCGCGGCGAAGCATCTCCTTAGCGCTCGTTGCGGCGGCGACCTCCTCGAAGCCGAAGCCCCAGTATACCGTAAGCTCTGCCTTGCCGTCCGCGGAAGCGGCGGTACTGTGCACGAGGGAGTAGGCAATCCCGTCCGCCGATATATTATAGTTACTCTCGATCTTTTTATCGCACATGGGTGCAAACGCAAACACGGGGAAGCCCATGCGATAGTCAAAGACAATACTCCCGTTCCAGCCGCTTTCGTAGCAGTGCATGGTGCCCTCGAGCGGCTTATCCTCGTTCACGCAATGCGCGGCCTCGTTCCATGTGCCGCGGATGCCCATCGTGACATCGCTTCCGGTTTTGATGCCGTCAAGCTCGATGCGAACGGCAAAGCCGCGTTCACTGACGGGAGCGCACCATGTCACGCGCACATGGGCGGATTCTTCCGTTTTCTCGGCAACCGGAAGCCAATAGTGCTCACGGTGCCACTTCATATTATGGAAAGAGAGCTCCTTGCCATTGATAAAGACGAAGGGCGTGGCAAGGCCTTTGGCTCCGCCTCTCAGCTCCACCATGCCGCGCTGGGCCATGAGGAGAAAGCTTACACTCTCGAGAGCACAGGTATCTTCGTTTATTTCGGGCAGGGAGATGTATTCGTTGCCGGTCGGAATGATTCTATCCATCTGATAAATCCTCGAATGCCATTTCAAGTGCAGAGGTTAACCGATTAAATAACTCTGTAATAAAATCATAGCAGAAATCATAAAGATGTCAAGATGATACGGCAGAAAACTATTGACAAAGACGAAAATCATGGTTATTATTTTATTTGAGATAAGTTAAGCGTTTAAACAAAAGGAGGCTGAAGGGATGACTCGCGCCACATTGAAGGACGTTGCCGAACTGGCCGGCGTTTCCTCGGCGACAGTATCCTATGTTCTCAACGGCAAGCGCACGATCTCGGACGAGACCAAAAACCGCGTGTTTTCCGCCATTGAGCAGCTCGACTATGTGCCCGACCTGAACGCCCGCAGCCTTTCCATGAGAGATTCCAAGCTCATCGGCGTTGTCGTTCCTCAGACAGAGCCCGGCGAAAGGCTGATGTTCCGAAACAGCTTCTACAGCGAGGCGCTCGGAAGCATCGAATACTATGCCCGCCAAAAGGGCTATCATATCCTTATCTCCGCCACCGATGCAAACGAGAGCTACCTCACCCTTGCGAAGAAACGCAATCTGGACGGTATCATCGTCATTGGCATGTACCCCGATGAATTCTACCAGCAGATGAAAAAAACACATATCCCCATTGTCCTGATCGACAGCTACACAAACGACCACTATTATCACAACATCCGCATTGACGATGCCTACGGCAGCTATCTGGCGACCAGGCATATGCTCGAAAACGGGCACAGAGAAATCGCCTTTTTCGCCGGTCAGCTTAAGGAAAACGGTGTTATGAAAAAGCGCCTTGCCGGTTATAAACAGGCACTTGAAGAGTATGATATTGCATTTCGGAACGAGCTGGTCTTCGAGGATCGGATTGACTATGAGAGTGGTATCTCTCTTGCCAAAAAGCTTCTTTCCTCCGGTATAAAGGCGACCGGCATCATCGCCGCAGCCGATATTCTTGCTGTTGGAGCTATGAAAGGCCTATATGATGCGGGATGTCGGGTGCCGGACGATTACTC
>JAZUEL010000087.1:0-3381 GCA_045640125.1 Oscillospiraceae bacterium | reverse complement strand
GCCGACGTTGTAGACCATGGTGATGACGGTGCCCGCGAGGTAGATTCGCAGGTAGCTCATGCTCTCCGCCATCACGTCCGCCGGGGTCTTCATCAGACGGAGCAGCGGCTCGGCGAAGATATAGCCGAACACGCTGACCAGCGCGCCGGCCGCCACGGCGAGGAACATAGCGCTGTCGATGACGGATTTCAGTCCGTCCCAATCCTGCGCGCCGTAGTGCATGGCATAGAGGATGCCCGCGCCGGTGGCAAAGCCGAGGAAAAAGCCGATGAGCAGGTTGATGAGCGATCCGGTCGAGCCGACGGCGGCAAGGGCGGTGTCGCCCGCGAAGGAGCCGACCACGGCGGAGTCCACCGAGTTATACAGTTGTTGAAAGAGGTTGGAAAAAAAGATGGGAAGGGCAAAGGCGAGAAGCCCTTTGGCGATCGGCCCGTCGGTGAGAGAGGTGGATTTGGCTTTCATTCTGTGTGTTGGATGCTTCTTTCCAAATTAATTTTCTTCGGCCAGAATGGACTGATAGAGTTCGTTTTTGGAGATGCCGGAGAGCTCGGCGGCTTCCTTGCAGGCATCCTTGAGCTTTCTGCCGTCCGCGCGCAGCCGCCGCACCATGGCGAGCGCGTCGTCCTTCGTCATGGCTTCGTCGGGCTGCTCCTCCGCGCCGCGGATGACGAGGACGAATTCGCCCTTGGGCGGGGTGAGCGTGTAGCGCTCCGGCGCCTCGGACAGCGTGGTGCGGATGAATTCCTCGTGCAGCTTGGTCAGCTCCCGACAGAGCGTTATATCGCGGTCGCCCCATGCGTTCAGCATATCCGCGAGTGTCCGCACGAGCTTGTGCGGTGCTTCGTGGAAGATCATGGTGCGCTTTTCGGTCTTTAACTCCGCGAGGTGCTCCTCGCGGCTTTTTTTCGCCGTCGAGAGAAAGCCCTCGAAGCAGAAACGCTGCGTCGGCAGACCCGAGGCGGCGAGCGCCGTCACGCAGGCACTCGGCCCCGGCACGGGCGACACGGTCACGTCGTGCTCCGCGCACAGGCGGACGAGGTCCTCCCCGGGGTCGGAGATGGCGGGCATACCCGCGTCCGTCACCAGCGCGCAGCTTTCGCCGCCCAGCAGCCGCGCGAGAATCTTCTCGCCGGACTGGGCGCGGTTGTGCTCGTGGTAGCTGACGAGGCTTTTGCGGATGTCGAAGTGGTTCAGCAGCTTCAGCGTCACGCGGGTGTCCTCCGCGGCGATGAAATCCACCTCGGATAAGACCTGTTTGGCGCGGGGGGAGAGGTCGGAGAGATTGCCGATGGGCGTTCCGACGAGATATAATGTTCCGCTCATCGGTGATAGATCTCCTTCATCTCCTCCGAGGCGGAGCCGTCGGTGTTCGCGAGCACGAGCAGCGGCAAAGCCGCCAGCCCCGGGCGACCGCCGCGGCGGCCGGATATGAGCACCAGCTTCGGCGCGGAATCGGCCTTGTGCGCGACAAGCCGCAGGCGCTTCGGCTCAATATCCGCGAGCCGCATGGCGGCGAAGATGTCCGTGAGGTATTCGGGGCGGTGGATGAGGCAGAACTCGCCGCCCTTTTTCAGCAGAAAGCTCGCCGCGCCGCAGAACTGTGCGGGGGAGAGACTGCCGCCGCGCGCCACGGCGCGGTCGGGGTCGGGGGATTGCTTGCTGCCGTAGAAATACGGCGGGTTGCAGACCACGAGGTCATACTGTCCCGCGCCGCCCATGGAGTGGTGGTCGCGCATATCCGCACAGCTCACCTCGCCGCGGATGCCGTTTTTGGCGTAGTTCTGACGGCAGATCGAAACGGCCTCGGGGCGGATGTCGAGGCTGTCAAAGACCGCCTGCGGCTCCTCGTCGTGCATGATGACGGAGATCAGCCCGCCGCCGCAGCCGAGATCCATGCAGCGCTCAAAATCCTTGCCGAGCGCAAAATCCGCCAGCAGGACGGAATCGGTCGTTATTTTGAAGTTGGGGTCGTCCGCGTAAACGGGACCGCCCGCCCAGAGTCGAACCATACGAGCCTCCAAGAATCAAGTGTCGGTACGCAAGCAAACGGGCGATATGCACAGCATACCGCCCGTTTCGGTTAGCGAATCTTAAGCTTCGCTGATGGCGCCCATGGGGCACTGTTCGGCGCAGGAGCCGCAGGACAGGCACATATCGGGGTTGATCTCGTAGTGAGAGTCGCCCTCTTTGATAGCACCGACCGGGCACTGCTCGGCGCAGGAGCCGCAGGAAATGCAGGCATCGCTGATTTTGTAAGCCATGGTGTTACCTCCACTTATTTTGTACACCGTCATCTTATCATATTTTTCAAAAAAATCAACCACCCAAAACGAATAAGGAAAGAATTTGTCAGAAATTTGACTCGGTCAAATCTTCGCGCTTGTTTTCGGGCGGGATTGGCTATAATCCCCTTCGAGGTGATGGTATGCGGACGAATGAACGCTTTACGCTGCGGGCGCAGAAGGCCATGGAGCTGGCGCACACGGCGGCATCCGAGCTGGGACACAGCTATGTGGGCACGGAGCATCTGCTCATCGGTCTATGCCGCGAGGGGGAGGGCATCGGCAGCCGGACATTACAGGCGGCGGGACTGGACACGGCGGCGGCGATCCGGCTGGTGGCGGCGATGGTGCCCTGCGGCGTACCCGGCTCACCGGCGCAGGGCTTTTCGCAAAACGCCCGTCATGTGATCGAGCAGGCCTGTGTCGATGCGCGGCGGCTGGGGCACGGCTTCGTCGGCACGGGGCATCTGCTCATGGGCATCCTGCGCTCGCCGGACTGCGGCGGCTGTCGGGCGCTGCGTCTGGCGGGGCTGGAGGAAAACCGGCTCTATACGGACTTGATGAACAGCTTTTCCTCGTCCTACCGGCGGCAGGAGCCGGAGAGTGCGCCGCGCATGAGCGTGCGCCACGCGGACACCAAGCTGCTCGACCAGTACAGCCGCGATTTGACCGCGCTCGCGGGCAAGGGCTCGCTTGACCCTGTGATCGGGCGCGAGGAGGAGCTGCGACGGGTGCTGCAAATTCTCACGCGCCGCACCAAGAATAATCCCGTGCTCATCGGCGAGCCCGGGGTCGGGAAGACCGCCGTGGCGGAGGCGCTGGCGCAGCGTATGGCGGCGGGGCTTGTGCCGGACGGACTGAGCACGAAGCGGCTCGTCGCGCTCGATCTGCCGTCCATGCTCGCGGGGACCAAATACCGCGGCGACTTCGAGGAGCGCATCAAGAGCGTGATGAAGGAGGTACAGCGGGCGGGGGACGTGATCCTGTTCGTGGACGAGCTGCATACCATCGTGGGCGCGGGAGCGGCGGAGGGCGCGATCGACGCGGCGAACATCGTCAAGCCAAGTCGGAGGCCAACGGTCTTAGGAAGACAATTAGG
>JAZUEL010000086.1:0-10167 GCA_045640125.1 Oscillospiraceae bacterium | reverse complement strand
CGACCTCAAGGAAATGCTGGAGGTCAACCCCCGCACTGCCCGCGACATCTGCCAGCTCGCCAAGGATATCAACGAGCTTCTTGAGTCCATGCCCATCCCCACCATCGCGGCCGTCAGCGGCTTTGCGTTCGGCGGCGGCTTTGAGCTGGCTCTGAGCTGCGACTTCCGCGTCGGCGGCAGCCGCACCACCGTGAGCTTCCCCGAGGTCGGCCTCGGCATCATCCCCGGTGCCAACGGCATGATCCGTGCCTGCCACATCGTCGGACCCTCCAAGGCAAAGGAACTCTCCATGCTCAACTCCATGGTCTCCGGCGAGGAGGCCTACCGTCTTGGTCTTCTGAACTGGTTCGTCAAGGGTGACGAGAGTGCTTATGCCGCGGCGAAAGAGGCAAAAAAGACCGTGAATGTTGCCAAGGCAAGCGGCAATGAAGCGGCGGTGAACGAGGCGAAAAAGGCAGCCAAGGCAGCGGATGCCGCCTGCGGCGAGTCCGAGTATGATGCCATCATGGCCAAGGCTATGGAGATCGCCAAGCAGCTCTGCACAAAGCCCGCCCGTGCGCTGGAAAGCGTCAAGAAGGTCATCTATGATGCCGCCAATGTGAACGGTCAGCAGGGCAAGATCCGCGAGGAGATCGAATTCCCGCTGCTGTTCGATACCCACGATCAGCGCGAGGGCATGACTGCGTTCGGCGAAGGTCGTGCGCCGGTCTACACCAACAACTAATAAAACTAATTTTTGGAGGATAACACCATGATCAAAACTGTTGCTGTTCTGGGTCAGGGCTCCATGGGCTCCAGCATTACCCAGCACGCTGCCAACTGCGGCTTTAAGGTCATTCTCTGGGGCCGCAACGAGGAGAAGGTCGCCGCTGCCGTCGCCAAGATCGGCGCTGCTTATGACAAGCAGGTCGGCAAGGGCAAGATGGAAGAAGCCGCTGCCGCCGCCGCCAAGGCGAACATTGTCGGCACCTCCGACTTCAACGCCATCGCCGAGGCCGACATCGTCATCGAGGCCATTTCTGAGGATCCCGAACTGAAGAAAGATTACTTCAAGAAGATGGTCGCCGTCTGCAAGCCCGAGGCCGTTCTCGCTTCCAACACCAGCTCCATCTCCATCACCGAGATCGCCAAGGCTGTCGATTGCCCCGAGCGCGTCATCGGTATGCACTTCTTCAACCCTGTTCCTCTCATGAAGCTCGTTGAGATCATCAACGGTGAAAAGACCGATCCCGCTGTCACCGAAGCCGTCAACGATTTCTGCGAAAACGGCCTGCAGAAGGTCACCGCGAAGGTCAAGGACGCGCCCGGCTTCATCGTCAACCGCGTTCTGTTTGCCTACTTCCTCGAGTGCATCCACATCTACGAGGACGGCATCGCCTCCAAGGAAGACATCGACAAGGCCATCAAGTTCGGCCTGAACCATCCCGTGCCTCCGTTCCAGATGATGGATATGGGCGGCCTCGACACCTTCCCCCATGTCTGCGAGAGCCTGCAGACTCTGTCCAATAAGGGCGCTGCCGAGCGTTTTGAGTGCCCCGAGAGCATGAAGGCGCTGCACGCTGCCGGCAAGTTCGGCCGCAAGACCGGCGAAGGCTGGTACAAGTATTGATCGCGAAAGCGTTTCAATAAATAAAAAGCTAATATTTTAGTAATAGAAAGGATTTGATTCCAATGGAAGCAAAAGATGTTGTTATTGTCGCTTATGGCCGCAGCCCTCTGGCTCGTGACCGCAAGGGTTCTCTGGCTGCCATGCACCCCGTGGAGTACGCCTCCCAGGTTCTGAACGGTGTTCTGGCTCGCGTTCCCGGCCTGAAGGCTGAGGAAGTCGAAGTCGTTATCACCGGCTGCGCCATGCAGATGCGCGAAGGCGCCATGTACATTTCCCAGCTCATCGTCAACCGCGCGGGCTGGCCTGACTGCGTGTCCGGCATGTCCATCAACCGTTTCTGCTCCTCCGGTCTGCAGTCCATCGCTCTTGCCGCCAACGCCATCGCTGCCGGTCAGGGCAACTGCTACTTCGCCGGCGGCGTTGAGGACATGAGCCTCACTTTCCGCGTATGGCCCTCCTACAACCACGAGTGCGAAGACACCTGGCTGCAGAAGAACTATCCCGGCGCTTACATGTCCATGGGCGAGACCGCTGAGAACGTCGCGAAGGACTATGACATCACCCGCGAAGCGATGGACGCTTTCGCCGTCGAGTCCCAGAAGAAGGCCTATGCTGCGCAGACCGCCGGCAAGCTGGCTCCCTCCATCATCCCCATCCTCCTCACCGATAACGACGGCAACCCTGTCCTCGACGAGAATGGCAACAAGCAGTGGGCGACCAAGGACGAGTCCCTGCGTCCCAACACCACCATGGAATCCCTCGCCGGTCTGAAGACCTGCTTCATCCCCGAGGAACAGGGTGGCCGCGTCACCGCCGGTACTTCTTCCACCACCAACGACTGCGCCGCCTATGTCTGCCTGATGAGCGCTGAGTTCGCGGCTCAGAAGGGCATCAAGCCCATCGCCCGCCTGAAGAGCTTCGCGGTCGCCGGCTGCGATGCCACCCGCATGGGTCTTGGCCCCATGTTCGCTACCCCCAAGGCCATGGAGCGCGCCGGCCTCACCGTCGCCGACATGGACACCATCGAGATCAACGAAGCTTTCGCTTCCCAGTCCATGGTCTGCATCGACAAGCTCGGCTTCCCCATGGAGAAGGTCAACCCCTACGGCGGCGCTCTGGCTATGGGTCACCCCCTCGGCTGCACCGGCGCTGTTCTGGTGGGCAAGGCTCTCGACCGTCTGCGTGAGATCGACGGCAAATATGCCCTCGTGACCATGTGCATCGGCGGCGGCATGGGTGCTGCCGGCATCATCGAGCGCTGCGAAGAGGATAAGGGTCAGTCCTATCCCAAGTGCGAGCCCTTCTGCTGATCGGCAATAACAACTAACGCAAAAGAGAGCCGCGTAAAACGGCTCTCTTTTTGCCCAAAATTGAGGGATCATTATGCACGACGAATTGACACAGGTCGATATTCAAAAGATGCAGGAGGAGCTGGACTGGCGCGACACGGAGCTGCGCGCGAAGCTCATCGAGGATGTCCAGACTGCCCGCGCCTTCGGCGACCTGTCCGAAAATTTTGAATACAAGGCCGCCAAGCAGGCGAAGAACAAAAACGAAAGCCGTATCCGCTACCTTAAACGCATGATCGCCACCGCGGTGATCATCGAGCCGGAGTCAAAAGCAGACGAGGCAGGCGTTTTTGATACGGTCACCCTGTTTATGGAGGACGAGCAGGAGGAGGAAACCATCACCTTTGTCACCACGCTCCGTCAGAACCCCATGAAAGGCCTGATCTCCAAGGAATCGCCGGTCGGCAAAGCCATCATCGGTCACAAAGTCGGTGACCGCGTCTTTGTTCCCGTGGGCGAGGACGGCGGCTATTATGCGCAGATCCGCAAAATCGAAAAAGGCAAGGACGACGAAAGTCTGGAAATCGCCTCCTATTGAGCGGGGGGCAGAGATATGAAAAAAAGGATTTTTCGGGATTATGCCCCGATTCTCGTGGCGATCGGCTGTGCCGCCGTGGTCGGGATGCTTCTGCTGACGGGCGTTCTCGATCTGGACGCTATCCCCGCGCTTGTGCAGGATAACCGTCTGCTGGCAATGACTGTGGTCCTGGCACTGTTTGTCCTCAAGGGCTTTTCGGGTGTTATTCTCTATAACGCCCTCATTATCCTTGTGGCGCTGCTGTTCCCGCTGCGGGAGGCGCTGCTCATCAACGCCGTCGGGACGGCGCTTTCGCTGTCCGTTTCCTATATGATCGGGCGCTTTACAAAAACAAGATCACTGGAACAGACCCTTGAAAAGCATGAGAAAATTGATAAGTATTTCCGCACGGCGAGGGAATATGGCTTCATCTTCTGCTTTTCCATTCATGTGCTCGGGATCAATATGGAGGTGCTTGGCATCCTGTTCGGAATGCTCCGCATTGGCTTCGGACGTTATCTTGTCAGTTCGTGGCTCGGCATCGTTCCGGGCATGATCGCCATTGTTATCGCAGGCAATGAGCGCAGCATCCGCAATCCGGCGTTTTGGATCATCCTCGGCGTGGATCTGCTCATGATCGGTCTCGGTTTTCTCTATATGCGCCGCAAAATGAAAAACGCCCCGCCCGAAACGGTGGAGGTCAAGTAAAAATCACCGTCTCCCAATCGGAAACGGTGATTATTTTTACAGACTTCGATATACGTCCTTGCGGAGGAGGCTTTTGTCCTCTCGGGCGATGATATCGTCCAGCATGGCGAGCATTTTCTCCTTGTCCTCGCAGAGCGTACCCTTGAGCGGGACGTAATTTGAGGCGTGGTTGGAGGTGAAATGCAGTCCCTCCAGCTCGATGCCGGCGATGAGCTGTCGGACTTCATAGAGGCTTTCAAAGGGATTCTGCAAAACGAGCTTGCCTTCCTTGACCTCGCGCCAGAGGGGGGTGCCCTCGATCGCCATGAGCGTCATGGCGGAAAGGTGCTTCGGCTTCATCTTGTTGATGATGTCGGCGGTCATGCGGGCGTTGCGCTCGATGGCCTCCTGACCCGCGCCCTCCAGTCCGACAATCACGATCGTCCAGAGGTCAAAGCCCGCCGCAACGAGCATCTGTCCGGCCTTGAGCATACCATCCGCGTCTACGCCCTTGTGAACGTGCTTGAGAAGCTCGCCGTCACCGGTCTCCACGCCGAGATAGCAGCGCTGCAAGCCGTGCTCGCGGATCTCGCGCAGCTCCTCCGGCGTTTTGCGCAGGGTGGAGAGGGGACCCGCGTAGGTCGTCACGCGGCGCAGCTTGGGGAATGCCTTGTAGAGCGCGTCCAACACGGTGAACAGATAATCCTTCGGCAGATTGATGGCATCGCCGTCGCAGAGGAAGACGGTCTCCGTGTCCTTGTACCAGCTCTTTTTCGCCATCTCGATGTCCTCCAGCACCTCGGACAGCTCCCGCACGCGGTAGCGCTTGTCCTTATACATGGAGCAGAAGGTACAGGTGTTGTTGGAGCAGCCGATGGTGCATTGCAGCAGATAGCTTTTCCATTCCCCTGGGGGTCTGTAAATGTCGCCTTCGTATCGCATGAATTATCCTCCTTTTCCCGGGGCATACTCACCCCGAGGAGATGATCGTTTGACTACCCAGTTAACGGCGGTCTTTGACGACCGCGACGGCGCGGATCTGGCACTTTTGCGGCTGCGCCGGAATGACATTGATTTTTCTATAGCAGAGCTGAAAGCACCGCGCCGCGAGGCGGAGAGCAGCGCCGTCAAGGTCGCCCCGATCTACGGACTTCCCGCCCCGAGCGCCGTCAGCGCTTCGGAGATGTATTCCGCCGTGCTCGGCAGCCGCGCTGTCCGGCAGAGAAGCGCCTCGGGCAGCGGCAAGGCGCAGCTTACTATCAACGTGAACTCCGATCAGGCACTCCACGCCCGCGCGATTCTGTGCTCCGTAAAAGGTCGAATCCTCTGACTATTTCTTGATAGCGTCCCAGTAGGCTTTGGCGGCCTGCTCGATCTTGTTGTCGCCGTATTCGTAATAGCGGGCGTTTTTGAGCTCATCCGGCAGATATTGCTGTTTGACCCAATGCCCGGGGAATTCGTGAGGGTATTTATAGCCCTGCTCGCGCTCAAAGCCCGTGCCGTCGGCGTGGACGTTTTGCAGCTCGCGGGGGATAGGTCCCGCTTTTCCGGCGCGTACATCCGCGATGGCGTGGTCGATGGCAATAACACCGGTGTTGGACTTCGGGCAGGTGGCGAGGAAGATGACCGCCTCCGCCAGCGGCAGCCGCGCTTCGGGCAGACCGAGCTGCAAGGCACTGTCCACACAGGCTTTCACGATGGGAACGGCCTGCGGATAGGCAAGCCCGATGTCCTCACTCGCGGAGCAGAGGATGCGCCGGCACGCGCCGATCAGGTCGCCGGTTTCAAGCACGCGTGCCAGATAGTGCAGCGCAGCGTCCGCATCCGAGCCACGCAGAGATTTCATCAGTGCGGAGAGAATGTCGAAATGCACATCACCGTCGCGGTCGTAGCGCATGGCGCTGCGCTGAGAAACGGCTTTGGCATCGTCCATGGTGAGCTTCACGCCGTCGGCGGAGAGGGGAGCGGCGTTGTAGAGCAGCTCCAGCGTGTTGATGGCCTTGCGGCAGTCGCCGCCGCAGCTCTGCGCTACATATTCGAGCACGCCGTCCTCGCATTGAAGCGCCGCGCCGTTCCGCTCGCCGAGAATGTCCACCACGCGCCGACAGGCCTTCAGTACGTCCACCGCCTTGAGCTGCTTGAACTCAAACACGGTGGAGCGGGAAAGAATCGCGTTGAACACGCAGAAATAGGGATTTTCCGTCGTGGAAGCGATGAGTGTGATCTTGCCGTTTTCAATGAACTCCAAGAGGCTCTGCTGCTGTTTTTTGTTGAAGTATTGTATCTCGTCCAGATACAGCAGAACGCCGCCCGGGGCGAGGAAGGTGTCCAGCTCGTCGATGATGGCCTTGATGTCCGCAATGCCGGCGGTGGTGGCGTTGAGACGGCGCAGAGTGCGGTTGGTCTGCGCGGCGATGATCCGCGCCACGGTGGTCTTACCCGTGCCGGAGGGACCGTAGAAGATCATGTTCGGAATTTTGCCGGAGTCGGCGATGCGCCGCAGCATACCGCCTTTGCCGAGAATATGCTCCTGTCCGATGACCTCATCCAGAGTCTGGGGTCTCAATTCGTCTGCCAGAGGACGGTACATAGCGCGTCACCACCTTTCTGCCGATATTATATAGAATTCTCTTGGATTTTTCAACCGCGTATGTTATATTATAACCATGAGAACGAAAAAACAGATTAAAGAGATCATTGAATTGCTCGAAGCGGAATATCCGCTCGCGGAATGCTCGCTCGACTATGCCGAGGCGTGGCAGCTTTTGGTGTCGGTGCGGCTTGCTGCCCAGTGCACGGATGCGCGGGTCAATATGGTCACGCCCGCACTCTTTGCCGCCTATCCGAATCCGGAAGCAATGGCGAAAGCCACGCCGGAGGACATCGAGCCCTACATAAAATCCTGCGGCTTCTATCATGCAAAGGCGCGGGACATTGTCGCGGCGGCGGAGATGCTTGTGACGCAATACGGCGGCAAGGTGCCGGACAATATGGACGATCTGCTGAAGCTGCCCGGTGTCGGACGCAAGAGCGCCAACCTTATCCTCGGTGATGTCTATAATGTTCCGGGGAGCGTCGTGGTCGATACCCACTGCATCCGGCTCACGAACCGCATCGGCTTTGTGGAGAATTGCAAGGAGCCGGAAAAGATCGAAATGAAGCTGCGCAAGATGCTGCCGCCGGAGAAGTCGAACGACTTCTGCCACCGCATGGTGCTGCACGGCCGCGCCGTCTGCACCGCCCGCGCCCCCGCCTGCGAGGTCTGCTGCATCTCGCATCTTTGCAAAGGCTTCACGGGAAAATAACATATAGCAACTGCGGAGAGCCTTTGCCCTCCGCAGTTTTTATCTTGTTTGCGTTACTGTGCGGTCATGCTCTCTGCCAGCGTGATGAGCTGCGCCGCCGTGCGCGCGGTGTCGCCCTCGTCGGGATACTCCGCCAGATTGAAGATCAGTCCCGCTTCGGCGTCGTACCAGATAAGCTCGGTATGTGCCTCACCCCAGAACTCCTCATAGGGGAAGCTCACAAAGACAGCGTCGTGTCCGTTCACCGAAAGGCCGGTCTGCACCAAACCCTCATCGTCGCAGGCGAGCAGGTATTTTGTCATCGCCGCAAAAGATTCCGCGCCGTTTTCCGCCTTGCGGGCGGTGTCCGCCCAGGTGCGCTCCCAGAGGAGCGTCAGTCCGTCGGCGTAGGTGGCGGCGGCGCTTTCGCACACATAGGGGTCATCCGTCACAAACCAGTACGGAGCGCGATTCCATGCTTCGATTTGATCCTCTCTGGTCTCGACAATGCTGCCGTATTTCCCTCCGGGCAGATCATAGCGGCCCAGCTCCGAAAGGATGCGCTCGGTGTCAGGCAACTCGTATATGATACTTTCCGTGCCGTCCCACGGCTGCTCCGTCACACCCTCCGCCAAAGCGACAATGTCGGCCTCGGTCATGTTCCTAAGCTGCACGGTGGAGTCCGAGAGCACGAAAATGAGATCCTTTCCCTCGTCGTACCATGTCAGGATGGTCTGCCCCGAGTAGAAGTCGCCGCCGGTGATATAGCCGCTGTTTCCGCCGACGCTCAGCTCGGTGATGTCTGCGTAGCTGCCGTCATACTGTTTGTCGATCTCGAATGCCTCCGCCGTGCGTCCGCCGTCAAAGCGCTTATAGCTCAGTGTGAGATAGTCGATGCCCCGCTCCGGGTTGGAGTAATAAATCTTTCTGAGATCGACCCAGTCGGCGCGTCCGTCCCAGTAATACTCGTACATATAGCGCTGAAAAGCTTCCAGACGCGGGGTGGATGTCCCTTCGGGAAGCTCGGTCAGTCCGAAGTTTCCGAGCTCGGCCAGCGCATTCTTTGCTCCATCTGCATAGGTGAATCTCACGCGGCTGAGAGGCTGGAGGCTGTTTTGGAAGCGTTCCTCCGGCGTGGAGGCGTTCCGCTGCGGCGCTTTCTCGGGTGCCGTGCCGCTCACGGATTCCGCCAGCGCTATCATCTCGTCCGCGCTGAAGCCGGTCATGGTGAGGGTGAAGAGAAGCTGCCGGTCGGTGTCGAGCCAGCAGAGATCATAATCGGTCCCGCCGTTCCACTCGGAGAGCATCGCCTCGCAGCCGTTGACCGTGCACGGGGTGTTGCTGAATTGCATGGTGCCGGAGAGCTCAGGGTCACTTTCCTCCGGGTTGGCGTAATAGCTCGAATAGGTCGAAAGCTGCAGCCGCGCCTCGTCGTTTTCGCCGTCCAGCGGGTCGAGCTCGCGGTAGTAAAGAGAGCCGGTGTGCCCGCCGCCGTCGTAGCTGCGCCGAACACAATAGAAGTCAACCAAATGATTTGGCCCGCTTGCGCTCATTAGGTAGAGCAGGGTATCCTCAGGAAGCCCGGTGAGATACCAGTCGCCGAGATAATCCAACACGGCCTGTTCGCCCTCGCCGATCTCATCCACCGTCGTCGCGGACGAGAGGGTTTCCACATAGTCCGCGATGCTCTGTGCCGATGCGGCGCGGGCGCTTTCTGTGGCAAAGAGCGCGTTGAGGGCGGGAAGCCCGATGGCATCCGCAAACTCCTGCGCCGCCTGCGCGTCGTCGGTCTGGATGCTGCCCGTCACATAGCAGCCGTCGAGCGGCGCGATTACCGTTGTTTCCGCGCGGAGCGTGTCGGTCATCAAAATGATCTCGATGCCGTCCTTCGTCGTATAGTTCCACTCCGTATAGTCGTCCGGGATAAGCCCGCTGTAAGGAACAAAAGAGCCCTTGACCGCGTTCCAGATGCTGAAATAGACGCTTTTTCCGTTCACGGCGGCACGACCGGAGGCCAAGAAGCTGCCGTTATCGAAGAAATAGCCGTCACTGACATCGTATTCATCCGAAATAAAGTCCTCCACGCCGAGAGCACGGTTAAGCTGGGTTTCGGAACGGATGAAGTGATGCTCGCTCAAAAGCGTCAGACCGTATTTTGCCGCGATCTCATCCAGCTTCTCGCCCTGCTCGGTAAAATACGCCTCATAGGTGAGGTAATTTTTCGGCGTTTCGTAATAGCTGTCATCCTCCCCGATTTCTTTCCACGGGTCGGGGTGATCTTCCTGCCACGCCCTGTTCCACTCCGTCCATTCAACGTAGGCCTGATATTCCGGGCTGTCAGAAAAGCCGTTCAGGGAAAGGCGGGTTTCCGTCTCATCGGCTTTCCAGTCGTACAGTTTGGAATCTAAGGTCGGCACGTTCTCGATGGCGGTGTCCCGCACGCTGTAGTGATACACCGCAAAGCTGCCCACCGCCAGCACCACCGCGACCACAGCGGCGATCAGCAGGGTGCGGCCGACGGAGCGTTTCTTTGTGTGTCTTTTTTCCGAATGTATTTTGTTCATTGTCAGCTCCTTGATTTCCGCAGACAAACAAGCGTCCGTCTGCTCCGCGATGACTATTTCATCGACGTAATCAAAAAGCTCGGAGATATTCTCAATCAACGAAATAGCCTCCTTCCGTGAGCTTTCGGCGCAGCTTTTCCCGTCCGCGCCGAAGCCG
>JAZUEL010000085.1:0-49897 GCA_045640125.1 Oscillospiraceae bacterium | reverse complement strand
GGTAACCAATCCACGTATATCAGAGTGGTCAACGCCGGAGACTGATTCCGAAGCTCTTTCAGTATGCCTTCCGAAAAAATCTTGCGATGACCCTGTTTTGGACATTTTGCCTCTTGACAACGGTCATTTCATATCAGTATTCGTATATCCCGCCGCCGACGAACTCGCGCAGCAGCGCGTCTTTGGCGAGGTATTTCATGTCGATTGGCACGAACTTCTCGAGATTCGGCTGAATGGTGCAAAGCTCCTCGTAGCGCCCGATGCCCTCGGGAATCTCGTTGAACAGCGGCATCACGATGTCCCGCATGATGCCTGTCTCGTAGCCGAAGGCGGTGTCGAACTGAATATCCGCCTTGTTCTTAAAGGGGTTGATGTATTTTTTCTCTCCGACACGGACGTTCGCCCACATCTTCATCGTCTCCACGGGGTCGGCACCGCGGAACAGGTCGTCCCTCACCATGCGGCGAATGAGACGGTTCCATGTGCCCTTGCAGGCGTATTCGTCGCCGTCGTGAATGTTGGCACGGCAGGAAATATAGAGCTTGAACGCCTCGGGGTGAACGGTGGTGATGTCGTCGTTGAGGGCGTGGATGCCCTCGAAAATCGCGACCTCGTTTTTGCCCAGTTTGAGCGAAATGCTCGGCTCGAACATACGCATCTGGCGTGCAAACTCATACTTCGGCACATAGATCGTCTCGCCTTTGGAGAGCATGGTGAAATGCTCGTTCATCAGCTCCATGTCTAAACACAGCGGGCTTTCGAGATCGTATTCGCCGCTTTTTGTGCGGGGTGTCCACTTGGGCGAGACGGTCTTGAAGTAGTTGTCCATCGAGATGCTGTAGGAGCCGACACCGCGGCGCTTGAGCTCGTCGCGGATACGCATGGCGGTGGTGGTCTTGCCGGAGCCGGAGGGACCGGAGAGCAGGACGATGGGGCTCTGCTCCAGATTTTCGATGATTTTCTTCGCCGCTTTGGCGATCTTCGCGTTGTATTGCTCGTCGCACTCAGCGACGAATTTCGCGGGGTCGGCGGATGCCGCCGCGTTGATCTCATTCAAATCAAATGCCATTTTCCTGAATCCTTTCGATATATTCCTTCGGATATTTGGGGTTGACGCGGCGACGGATCGAGCCGTCCGGCGCGGGGAATTTGCTCGAGCCGCCTGCGCCCATGGCGACCACGTCGCAAAGCTCCTCCATCATGCAGATGTTATAGAGATTTTCCGTGCCGTCCTTCGCCCAGCCGACGTTTTCAAAGCCGCCGGACATATACTTCTGGCGATAGAGATAATAGGGCGCGTAGCCCGCCGCGGTGAGCCGTTCGGCGGCATAGTCCAGCATTTCGCCGACCTCCGCCGCCGTCGGCAGCAGCGCCGGATTCTGCGCGAGAAACGAGCCGTTTTTCATAGACAGCGTATGCACCGTGACGTTTTCCGGTGACAGCGCCAGAACGGTATCGAGCGTTTGGCGGAAACTCTCCGGCGTGTCCTTGGGCAGCCCCGCGATCAGATCCATGTTGACCTCGAAATCCCCCGCCGCCCGCACCATGGCGAGCGCATCCAAAATATCCTGCGCCGTGTGGTAGCGTCCGATGGTCTGCAAGACCTCGTCCGACATGGTCTGCGGGTTGACCGATACGCGCGTCACGCCGTGGCGCTTCAGCACCGCGAGCTTCTCCGGCGTGATGGTGTCGGGCCGTCCCGCCTCCACCGTGTACTCCCGCAGGGCGGATAGATCGAAGCTCTCCGAGAGCGCCGTGCAGAGCGCGTCAAGCTGCTCGGCGGACAGGGTCGTGGGCGTGCCGCCGCCCATATAGAGCGCCACGGGACGCAGCCCCGCCGCTTTCAGCTCCGCGCCCGTCCGGCGTATCTCCGTTTGCAGCGCCGCGAGATAGGGCTCGATGCGCTTGAGATTTTGCCCGACGGCACTGGAAATGAAGCTGCAATAGGCGCAGCGGGTCGGGCAGAACGGAATGCCGACATAGAGGCAAACATCCCGCTCGGAAAGGCTGTCCTTCGCCCGCAGGGTCGCAAGGGTCGTCGTATGGCAAAGCGCCGTGCGCTCAGGGCTTACATCGAAATCGCGGGCGAAGTCCTCCGCCGTTTTTCCCTCGGAGAGATAGCGCGCCATGAGCTTTCCGGGCTTCACGCCCGTGAGCGCGCCCCAGACAGGCTTTTCCCGTCCCGCGGACAGCGCCGCGCGATAAAAGGACAGCTTCACCGCCCGCTGCTCGCTGCGGCTCTTGCTCAATTCATCGCGCCACGGCTCCACCGCCGCCGTTTCTGTAAACACGCCGCCGTCCGTATGCAGCGAACAGACACTCTCGCCGTCCGCGAGCGTGATCTCCGCCCAGGGCAGCGCCGTCGGCGCGGATGGGTAGCTCGGACGCTCGGAGGGATACAGCATCAGCATCATCTGCTCCGCCGCGTATTTATAATCATGTCCGTTCAAAAACAGTTCCATGCTCTGTCCTGTTCTTTGTTTTTCTTCAGTATAGCACACAAGCCGCCGCAGATACAATATAAAAAAAGGATATAGCCGTAAGACTATACCCTGTTTTTGCTTATACAGTATTGCGCTGCTTTTGGCGGGCGCGTTTCCGGCGTCGCATCCGCACATCCCAGACGATGACGAACGCGATCAGCGCCAGCAGCAGCGTCATCCACAGCCAGATCGACGCAAAGAGCGAGTGGCGCAGCGTCTCGTGTGTCACAAGTGCCACCGTGCGGCTCTGCGCACCCATGGTGACCGTGACCGTCCCCACCGTGCTCCCCGCTTCGAGCGGCGGTACGAGCGTTTCCTCATCCACCGCGTATGTATACATCGGCTCGTTCTCCCCCGTCCGCGACGCACGCATCGTCAGCGTCTCCGCCGGATAGAGCGGCAGCGAGCGAGGTCTTCCGTTTTTGACTGTGACCGTGTGGGCAATCGCATCCGGTGTCAGAATATCGAGCTGTTCATACTGTGAAAAAACCCAATCGTAGAGTTTGATGCTCTCGGCAAAATTCCCATAGCCCTCGCCGCCGTTGTTAACGCCGTCGCAGCCGAGAACGATCGCAAGAAAGCCCAATCCGTCGCGCCGCACCGCCGAGGCGAGACAGTAGCCCGCTTCGCCGGTGTAGCCCGTTTTGAGCCCGATGCAGCCGTCGGTCAGATACTCCGCGCCGTAGACGGAATCGGGATTCAGCAGCGCGTTGGAGTTTTCAAGCCACCGCGCCTCATGCAGATTCGTCGCCGCCGCTTCGTATTCCGCCGCGGAGCATATCTCGGCAAAAAGCGGATGCTGCATGGCCTCGTAAGCGATGCGGAACAGATCCCGCGCGGTGGAGTAATGGTTTTCGTAGGAAAGACCGTTAGGGTCGGCAAAGTGCGTGGCCGTGCAGCCGAGGGCTGCCGCACGCTCGTTCATCCGCTGCACAAAAGCCGCCACGCTGCCCGACAGATACGAGGCGATGATGTTGCAGCTCTCGTTGGCGGAGGAAAGCATGGCGCAATAGAGCAGGTCCAGAAGCGGCATCGTCTCCCCGGGCACGATATCCGCCGTGCTGCTGTCGTCGTCCAGTCCCGTCCGGCAGTCCTCTCCCGCCGTCACGAGGTCAGCGCCGTTCACCTGCCCCGCCTCAATCGCCTCCACCGCCAGAAGCACGGTCATAATCTTCGTGAGACTGGCAGGTGCGCGCGTAATCTCTGCGTTTTTTTCAAAAAGTATCTCGCCTGTGTCGAGATCGCCCAGCACCACCGCCGCCGCCGTGACAGAGGGTTCCTCCGCCGCCAGCGCCGGAAGCGTACCGAGACTCGCCGCCAGCACCAGTGCCAGCAGCAGAAACAATCCGCGTTTGATCCTTTGCATCGTCATTCTTCACTCCGTAACAGGACTTGTTGTGCATATTTTACCACAGATTCCTGTCGCTTTCCATCGAAAACAGTCGCTTCGGAACGATTATTCTCATTCACGCAGCTTGCGTTTTTGCCGCCGAACACGGTTGATATGGCGCTCGAAGTCCCCGCTTTGCAGCAGTTCCGCCAGCAGCATTTGCTCGAAAACCGGCACGGGGCAGGAATAAAAGCCGAGCTTTTCCTCAAAGCTCGCAAGCAGCGCCGCCGGCAGCAGCATATAGCCCACGCGCAGCGAGGGCGCAATCGTCTGCGAAAAGGTGTTGAGGTAGAGGACGCGGCTCTGTCCCGATGAGGAAAACAGCGTATCGTCAAATTTTTTGGAGACGGTCAGCTCCGAATCGTAGTTATCCTCCACGATATAGCCGTCACGACCGAGCGCCCAGTCGATGTACTCGCGCCGCTTGGACGCATCGGCGGACACGCCGCTGGGAAAGCTGTTGAAGGGCGTGACGTGCAAAACCGTCGCATTCGTCCCTGCCAGCGCCGCCGAGCGTATGCCGTCCGCACCGAGAGGCAGCGCCTCGCAGCGCACGCCGTTGGCCTCATACACGCGGCGGATCATCTCGTAGCCAGGCTCCTCCAGTGCAAAGATCCGTTCCTTGCCCAAAAGCTGCACGACCATGCTGTAGAGATACTCCGCGCCGGATCCCACCACGATCTGCTCCGGCATGACCTCAATACCGATGCTGCGCGCCAGATACGCGCTCAGCGCCGTGCGCAGCTCCGTGCAGCCGCGATTCGGGCTTTTGACCAATAGCCGCTCGCCCTGTTCCGACAGCACCTTACGCATCTTTTTCGCCAGCAGCGAATACGGAAACTCTCCGGATGCGCCCAATGCCGTCGCTGACACGGAGGGCTCCGGCACCATTTCCCGCGCCGCGAGGAAGTCCGCGGGCTTATAGATCACAAAATAGCCGCTGCGCTCCCGCGCCTCCACATAGCCCTCCTCGCACAAAAGCGCATAGGCGTGCTCCACCGTGATGACGCTCACGCCCGCATCCGCCGCCGTGCTTCGCTTGGAGGGCAGGCGGTGACCGTATTCGTAATGCCGCGCCGTTATGTCGCGCTTGAGCTGCTCATAGAGCTGCAAATACGCCGCCTTGGGCGCGTTTTTATCCAGGACGCTTTTCATCTGGTTATATAAAATTCTCCTGTTTTGAATATTATCATAGAACCAGTTTTATTATATCCTAGAACTAAGATTTCGTAAAGGCTGATTTTTATGGAGAAGAAGAATCCGAAACAGCGAACGCTGCGCCTGTGTGTGACGGCGATGTTCATGGCGATGAATATTGCGCTGAGCTCCTTCGGCATCCCCGTCCCGGGCGGTCATCTGTATCTGAACGACATCATTATCGACACCGCGGCGATCCTGCTCGACCCCTTTGCGGCGTTTATGGTGGGCGGCGTGGGTGCTTTTCTGGGCGACCTGTTCTTCTACCCCACCCCCATGTTCGTCTCCCTCGTGACGCACGGCGTGCAGGCGGTCATCATCTCCCTGCTGGCGAAGCAGGGGCGACGAAAAAAGCCGCAGCTATGGGCGGGTATCGGTCTCGCGCTCGGCTGCATCATCATGGTCGCAGGCTACAGCCTCGGCCGCGCCTATATCTACGCAACGCCCGAATACGCCATTATCAAGCTGCCCTATCAGATCGCGCAGGCGGTGATCGGCGCGGTGCTCGCACCGCTGCTGTGCTGGAAGTGCCGACTTCTTGCCATCTACCACCGCTGGCTCGACCGCAACAAATGATCTTTTATGAAAACGCCCTCCCGTTCACTCGAACGGGAGGGCATCCTTTTTATCGGTATATCAGCGACTCATGAGGGCGCACAGCATGGAGGCGGCCTCCGCGCGGGTGATGGTCGCGGCAAAGTCATATTTCCGTTCCGTCACCAGTCCGAGCGCCCGCGCCACGGCGGCATAGCCCTGCTCGGCGCTGTCCACGCCCCGTTTGTCCCAGAAGCTCAGCGACCATGCCCCGTCGAGCTTGCAGGCTTCTCCATAGGGACCGGCACGCAGCAGCATCTTGACAAAGTCCATGCGCGAAAGCTCCCGTTCGGCATCCCACGTCCCCTTTTCGATGAGACCAAGGCTCTCCGCCTCCGTGTGCCAGTCTTCCTCGCCGTACCAGTCCGTGCTGTAGCCGTAGGTTTGGATGAGCAGCATGACCGCCGTTTTCATATCGAGCGCCGTCTCCGGCTCGAACTTGCCGCCCTCGACACCGATACCGGCGCGGCCGAGCTTCTCGATGTCCAGCCGCTGCGGCGCACTTTCGAGATCGTCGTACTCATACGCGGCATCGGCGTAGCTCGTATCGAACAGCACCTCGCCCGAAAGCGCATCCACGCCGAGAATTTCCTCCCGACCGTCAAAGTACCATGCCGCCTTCAGCCCCTCGACCCAGGAATAGCCCGCGTCGATATAGGGGCGGAAGATGGGCTCGTCGCGGACGGCAACGGGCCACGCCGCATAGCCGAAGCAGACATCCAGCGCATCCACATACGAAGCCTTTGCCTCGTCCTCGCTGACGATGTCCGTCGAAGCAAACTCAACGGTATTATCCCAATAGCAGTGATAGCGGTCGATCACGCCCGCGGCGGTGTTGATCTCAAGCTCCATGTAATTCTCGGGGAAGAAATATCCCTGCTCGACCTGCGCCCAGGTGTATTCGCCCATATTCTTCAGCGTGCAGCGCTCGGAAAGCGCCATTTTGTCCGGCGCGACCTGCTGCAAAAAGCTCTCGCCCAGCGCGTCCGCGTTCGCCTCGCCGGAGGCGGGTGCATCGTCCTTCTCCCAGATCGGATAGTTCGTCCAAAGCTCCTTGAGCTCGCCGGTCTTGGCATCGAGGGTGATGTATTTGTGGATGTCCATATCCTCGCCCCAGGCGCTGACCTCGTCGTAGAGCTCACGGCTGTAGCCGTAGAGATTCTCCTCGGTCATGGGCTTGGCGTAGTGCAGAGTGACGGTGATGTCGCCGTCGAAATTCTGTGAATAATCGGCATTTTCAAGGACGAAATCCTCATCCAGTCCGAGCTCGGCAATGGCGCGCAGAGGCGCATCCAGCACATCCAGCGGTTTTGCATAGGCGTAGGCATCCACCGCCGCAAGCTCCGTTTCCGTGAGACCGCGTCCATAGCCGTTATCCATCGCCATGGCCGCTTCCTCGGCCACTCCCGCCACGCTTTCCAGACCCATACCGGTCTCATAAAAGCTCTCATACAGCGCGTCCATATCCACGAGCTCGCCGTTCTCGCCGCTCACGATGCCGCGCGGGAAGCACGGCACATAGCGCAGCGCCGCCTGTCCCTCGCCGTCGGAGATCCAATACAGCTCAAAGCCCACCGCATCCGACAGCTTTTGCGCGGCATCCTCCTCCGTCACGGACGTTTCCGACGCGGGGATGTCGCCCACATAGCGGCCGTAGCTGTCCGAGCGGGAATAGCTCGACACCGTGCCGTCCTCGGCGAGCGTGAGCCGGAAGGTGATCGGGCTCGGGATACCATTTATATACACTGTGCCGGAGCAGGCGTAGACACCGTTTGTGAGATAGATATGGCTGCTCTTCACGACCGCTGCCTCCGGCTCTGTCACAAGCCGGTCGAGCCACTCCTCGCAGAGACTCTGTGCCCGACTCTCCTCGAGGGCGGGGAAGTGCGGGTCGAAGCCGTAGAAGCTGCGGCTGTTCTCGCTGTCCTCGTAGCGCCAGACATCGAGCACCTTGCCGTTTTCGTCCGCCGTTACGGAGAGACTTCCGCCGTCCTTTTCCCACCAGAGACTCCAGTGGCCGCCCAGCCAGTCGTCCCAGCTGCCGGAAAAGTCCGTGTAGTCGTCCGCCACATCGAGCGCTGCGACCACCGCCGATGCCACGGATTCCAGACCTTCGTCCATGTCCGATGCCAGGGCCGGAGCCGTCAGCCCCGCCAGCATCAGCACGGCAAGCAATATGCAAAACAGTTTTTTCATGCAAACACCTCGTTTCATTTTATCATGCTTTGGACGCGTTTCATTCCAAATATGTTCCCATAGACAAAACACGGCAGGCGCGAAAAGCGTCTGCCGTGTCGGATTGCTTATATCAGATCTGCGCCGCCGCGTCATACGCGGTGCGGTTGGCGTTGCGGACGTTGGATGCCTTCACGCAGTCTCCGATCTTGAAGAACTTCGGCGCACAGAAGCGGAACTTCTCCGCCTCGTCCTCGAGCGCCTTGCGTCCGGAGGCGAACACCACGGTGTCGGCATCGAGGAACTTCTCCTCGCCGGTCTCGGGGTCCTTGTAGCCGACCTGCGTCGGGGTGATGCGGGTCACGGGGCTCGAGAGATGCAGCTCACAGTACTTGGGAACGCGGTCATAGAGCGCGAGCTCCTGTGCATAAGCGGAGGTCGCGGCGATGCGATCCATCATCTCAATGATGGCAACATCCTTGCCGCACTCCATCGCCAGATACAGCGCCGCTTCGCAGCCGACCTCGCCGCCGCCGATGACGACGACCTTCTGGCCGATCTTGTCGGCATTGCCGAAGGTGTCCACCGCGCAAATGACGCGGGGATCGTCCTTGCCCTCGATGGGGAGGATGATATTGGAGGAGCCGAGCGCCGCCATAACAACGTCGTAGTTCTCCGCCTCGATCATCTCGGGGGTGGCCTCCACACCGAGGCGAACGTCCACGCCGAGCTTATCCATCATGTGGATGCGGTAGTTCATATAGTTGTCAAGGCTGTATTTGAAGGTGGCATACTTGGCGAAGTTGATGGTGCCGCCGAGCTTGGTGTCCTTTTCGTAAAGCGTGACCTTGTGGCCGCGCTCGGCGCAGAACTGCGCCGCCGCCATGCCGCCGGGGCCGCCACCGATGACCGCCACGCGCTTGGGCGTGGAGTTTTTGTTTTCGAACTGGTCGAGGATGTACTCGCGGCCGATGCGGGGGTTGCCGGAGCAGCAGAACTCCTCCTCCATGTCGTAGCTGAGGCAGACGAAGCACTTCAGGCAGGGGATGATCTCATCCTCACGCCCCTCGGCGGCCTTATTGACGCAGTCAGCGTCCACGATACAGCCGCGCGCCATGGCGACGATATCCGCGCCGCCGGTGGCGATGGTCTCCTCGATGAGCTCCGGACGCTGGAACGCGCCGAGAGTCAGGACGGGCTTGGGGAAGCCGGATTCCTTGACCTTGCGGGCAAACTCGGCGTTGCAGCCGGGCTGATAGAACTCGACGGGGTGCATACGGGTCTGGGTCACGTCGTCCATGACGGTGCCGCAGGAGACGTGGGCGATGTCGATGTCGTCCACGACGCGGTTGAGGAAGTCGAGGCAGTCCTCGATGGTGCCGCCGCCCTCGGTCAGCTCGTCGCCGGAAACGCGGACTTCGATGGGTACGCGGGGGCCGACGGCATCGCGTACGGCCTTGACCAGCATCATGGGGAAGCGGGCGCGGTTTTCGGCGCTGCCGCCAAATTCATCCGTGCGCTGGTTGGACAGCGGAGACAGGAACTGCGCGGGGAATGTGCCGTGACCGAGGTGCAGCATGATCATGTCGAAGCCGACGCGCACCGCGATCTTCGCCGCCTCGGCGTAGTCCGCCGCCATGCGCTCCATGGCTTCCCTGGTCATCATGGGGCAGTATTCGCCGGTCTCCTCGTCGGTCTCGCCGTTGACAGACCAGCACACGACCTCGCCGTCGATCTCCTCGTGGCGGCAGAAGGCCAGCAGCTCCAGCGAAATGCGGGCATCGAAGAAATGCACAGCGCTGGTGAGGCGATACCAATAGTTATGGTAGCGGGTCTCAAAGATGTTGGCATCGTTATGGATATCGTCAGGATGCTCCACGAGGAAGCGGTCCATATTCTGACCGGAGAAGGTGATGCAGGCTGCGCCGCCGCGAGCCTTTTCGCGGTAGTGCGCAATAACAGCCTCATTGGGATAGGGCTCGCCGGCACCGAGCAGGTGCGCACCGGTGGGTGCCGTCCAGACGCGGTTTTTGAAGATCAGACCGGGAAAACGACCGCGGGCCCCGATGGTGATCGGGCTGAACATATTCGGGAATTTTCTCTCCATGCTTGACATCTCCTGTTTTATTTCAAAATTTTTCAATTTAACATTATATCGCTCTAATTATAACATAGAACATCCGCGATGCAAGAAATACTTTTTTAACAATTTTTATTAAACAAAAGTGAAAAAGTATTGACACGACGGTTATTTTCTGGTATCATTCCAAAGGCTCCAGAGACAGCTGGCATTCCGCTTGCGGATATAAGCCCCGCCGAGGACAAAAATTTATATGTTTTTGCATGTAAATCTTTGTCGCTTTGGACAAAGATTTTTCATTATGGAGGTGAAACCTTACCAATGCCGAGTAAAGCAATTCTCACCGAGAAGCAGGGCATCGTCGACCAGCTCGCCGAGCGTCTTCAGAAGGCGCAGGGCGGTGTTCTCGTTGACTACAGCGGCATCAACGTCGCCGACGACACGGCTCTCCGCCGCGGTCTGCGCGAAGCGAACGTTGAATACAGCGTCGTCAAGAACACCCTCACTCGTCTGGCTCTCGACAAGATCGGTCTCGGCGGCATGGATGACGTGCTCAACGGCACCACGTCCCTCGCCACCAGCGAAACCGACGCTCTCGCCGCTCTGAACCTCATCAGCGAGCAGTCCAAGAAAATGGGCGACAAATTCAATGTCAAGGCCGTTTTCATGGATGGTCAGATCCTGAATGATGCGCAGATCGCCGAGATGTCCGCCATCCCCAGCAAGGACGCTCTCTACTCCCAGGTGCTGGGCACCATGCTCGCGCCCATCACTTCTCTCGCCGTGGTTCTGAACCAGGTCGCCGAGAAGAACGGCGCTCCCGCCGAGGCTGCTGCTGAAGAAGCCCAGGAAGCTCCCGCCGCCGAATAAGGCGAACAACATCTTTTCATTAAAAAAATAATTTGGAGGAAATTTATAATGGCTAGCGAAAAAGTCACTGCCATGATCGAGGAGATCAAGGCTCTTACCGTTATGGAGCTCGCTGAGCTCGTTCACGAAATCGAAGATGTCTTCGGCGTTTCCGCCGCTGCTGCTGTCGCCGCTGCTCCCGCCGCCGGTGCCGCTGCCCCCGCTGCGGAAGAGAAGACCGAGTTCGACGTTGTCCTGACCGACTTCGGTGCTGAGAAGATCAAGGTCATCAAGGAAGTCCGCGGCATCACCGGCCTGGGTCTGGCCGAAGCCAAGGCGAAGGTCGAGGGTGTCCCCGCCGTCATCAAGGAGCAGGTCTCCAAGGACGAAGCCGAGGCTCTCAAGAAGCAGCTCGAAGACGTCGGCGCGAAGGTCGAGCTCAAGTAAGTTATCCCTCTATACACACAAAAACCGCTGTCCGTCCGGACAGCGGTTTTTTGCATAATTCAAGCTTTATGTTCTTGCTTTGATGACTTTCATGCGGACAAACTCTTCCCTCTCGCGCTCCTCTAGCACCTCCGAGATGCGGCGGATGTCCTCATCGAGACCGGGTATGACCACATTTTCCAGGGCGTTGGCGCGTTTCTGGGATTTTTTGATGGACACCGCGAGGCGATACACCGCCGTTTCCGTCTCCGCCAGCTCCGCGATCAGCGGCTTGAGCGCCGTGAAGGCGCGGTAGGCCTCATCCATGGAGGCGGAGGAATCCGCGAGCGAATACGGCAGCAGGTCGGCGTTTTTCTCCGCCGCCGTCACCGTCGGCACTTCCGCGCCCATGACGCTCTTGAAACGGAGCTTCACGCTCTCATCCACCGGCACCGCTGCCGCAAGCTCCCGCCCGCTGCCGGAGCAGAGCTCCGCCGTGCGCAGCGCGGCGTATGCCTCGGCGAAGCGGCTGTCGATCTCGTTTTGCAGCTGCCTCGCCTGCTCCACGCGCCCCATGAGCTCGCGGATGAGGATGTTGCGCTTGCGGTCCATCAGCTCCCAGCCGGTCTTGGCAAGGCCGCGGGAACGCTTCGCCGCCATCAGATTTCCTTTTGTGGGTGCGCTTGTCTGCATGACTTACCCCTTGTAATATTTGTCCAGCATCTCATCGGACACACGGCTCAATTCGCCGCGCGGCAGCATGGAGAGAAGCTGCCAGCCGAGGTCGAGCGTCTGCTCCAGACTGCGCTCCGTGCGCTCGCCCTGCTGAATGAATTCGTTTTCAAAGCGCTCGCCGAACTTCATATACATCCGGTCGGTCTCGCTCAACTCCTCCTCGCCGATGACGGACGCGAGACTGCGGGCATCCATGACGGCGGAGTAGCAGGCGAAAAGCTGATTCGACACATCCTGATGATCAGCGCGGGTGAAGCCCTCGCCGGTGCCGTCCTTCATAAGGCGGCTCAGGCTCGGCAGCACCGACACCGGCGGGTAGATGTTCTTCTGGCTCAGATCGCGTCCCAGCACGATCTGTCCCTCCGTGATGTAGCCCGTGAGGTCGGGGATGGGGTGGGAGATATCGTCGGACGGCATGGTGAGAATGGGCATCTGTGTGACGCTGCCGGAGCGTCCGCGTATCATGCCGGCGCGCTCGTAGATGGACGCGAGATCGGAATACATATAGCTCGGATAGCCCTTGCGTCCGGGGATCTCGCCCTTGGACGATGAGAACTCGCGCAGCGCCTCGCAGTAGCTCGTCATGTCAGTCAGCACGACCAGCACATGATAGCCGAGGTCAAAGGCCAGATACTCCGCCGCCGTCAGCGCACAGCGCGGCGCGAGAATACGCTCGACGATGGGATCGGATGCCATATTGATGAACATGACGCAGCGTCCCAGCGCGCCGGTGTCGCGGAAGTCGTCCATGAAGAATCGGGCGGTGTCATTTTTGACACCCATGGCACAGAACACGATGGCGAATTTGTCGTCACCGTTCGAAACCTTTGCCTGTCGGACGATCTGCGCCGCGAGTTCGTTATGCTTCATGCCGTCGCCGGAAAAGATGGGCAGCTTCTGTCCGCGGATGAGCGTCATCATGGCATCGATGGAGCTGATGCCGGTGAGGATGTAGTCGCGGGGATATTGTCGAGACACGGGGTTGATGGCGCTGCCGTTGATGTCGCGGGTCTCGGTGGGGAAAATCTCACCGAGACCGTCGATGGGTCGTCCCGCGCCGTCAAAGGCTCTGCCGAGCAGCTCCTCGGACAGCTTCATTTTCATGGGACTGCCCGAAAAGGCGGTGTGCACTGCGTCCATGGCGATACCGTCCGTGCCCTCAAAGACCTCGAGCACGGCGTGGTCACCGTCGAGCATAATGACACGCCCCGTACGCACGGTGCCGTCATCGAGCGTCAGGCTCGCCATCTCGTCATAGTGCGCGTCCGTCACGCCCTCGAGCGCGACGAGCGAGCCGTTGATGCGGTCAAGTCCCGCATATTCGAGTTTCATGCGTTCGCCTCCCTTACCTGCGCGACGGCATCGTCCACCGTTTGCATGAACTGCGCCTCTGTTCCGCCCTCGCCGAGCGCGAACTTCATGCGGCTGAGCGCGGCAAAGACCCCCGTGGCTTCCAGTTGGCTCAGCGGGATCGCCATGGCGACGAGCTTGCGCGCCTCATCGTCCAGATGCAGAATGACGCGCAGCATCGCCATCTGGTTGGCGGCGGTCATATAGGTGTCGGTCTTGTGGAAGGCGTTCTGCTGCAAAAAGCCCTCGCGGATAACACGGGCGATGGAGATGGTCAGCTTCTGGTCATCGGGCAGAACGTCCGCGCCGATGAGCTTCACGATCTCCTGCAATTTCGATTCCTCCGCCAGCACCGCGAGCAGCCGTGCGCGCATCGCCACGAAGCCCTTGCCGAAATTCTGCTCATACCAGGCTTCGCAGGAGGAGAAATATTCGGAATAACTTGTCGTCCAGTTGATCGCGGGGAAATGGCGGGCGTATGCCAGCGCGCGGTCAAGACCCCAGAAGGCGCGGACAAATCGCTTGGTGTTCTGGGTGACGGGCTCGGAGAAGTCGCCGCCCTGCGGGCTGACCGCCCCGATGACGGTGACGCTGCCTTCGCCGCCGCCGAGCAGCTTCATGAAGCCGGCTCGTTCGTAGAAGCCGGCAAGCCGGCTCGGCAGATACGCGGGGAAGCTCTCCTCGGCGGGCATCTCCTCCAAACGGCCGGATATCTCGCGCAGCGCCTCCGCCCAACGGGAGGTCGAGTCCGCCATGAGCGCGACATGATAGCCCATGTCGCGGTAGTATTCCGCGATAGTCATGCCGGTGTAAATAGATGCTTCACGCGCCGCTACCGGCATATTGGAGGTGTTCGCGATGAGGATGGTGCGCTCCATGAGCAGCCGCCCGTTTTTCGGGTCGCGCAGCTCGGAAAATTCGTCCAGCACCTGCGTCATCTCATTGCCGCGCTCGCCGCAGCCGAGATAGACGATGATGTCCGCGTCGCACCACTTGGCAAGCTGATGCTGCACCATGGTCTTGCCCGCGCCGAAGGGTCCGGGGATGGCGGCGCAGCCGCCCTTGCCCACCGGAAAAAGAGTGTCAAGCACACGCTGCCCCGTGAATAGAGGCTGCGTGATGGCAAGACGCTCCGCCGCGGGACGCGGTTTTCGCACCGGCCAGCGCTGGCACAGGCTCAGCGGTGTCCGCCGTCCGCGCTCGTCCTCCACATAAAGGAGTGTCTCCCCCGCCGCATAGCGTCCCGAGGGCTTGACCTCCACGGCTTTACCGGACAAGGTCGGCGGCACCATGCTGCGGTGCTCGATGGTCTCCGATTCCATGCAGCGCGCGAAGATCTGCCCGCCGCATAGCGTGTCGCCCTCGTGAACATCCATGGTGACATCCCATTGACGCTCCGTATCCACGGCATCGAGCCGGATGCCGCGGGCGATAAAGGGTCCCGCCATCGACTGCACCGCCTCGAGCGGACGGGCGATGCCGTCGTAGGTGGTGCCGATCATGCCCGGACCGAGCAGCACGGACAGCGGCTGCCCCGTGACCTCCACCTTCTGCCCGACGGAGAGTCCCTCAGAGTCCTCGTAGATCTGGACGACGGAGCTGTCGCCCTCGACGGACACGACCTCCCCGGGCAGCCCCAGCTCGCCCACATAGACAAGGCTCATTTTCGGCAGACCGCGCCCCCCCGTCACATGGATGACGGGGCCGTTGACGGCCTGAATGACATAGTTGTTCTCGCTCATGTGCGCATCTCCAATCCGCTGATCGAGGCAAATCGCCCCCGCAGCTCGCGCAGCGCCGTATCAAAGCTGAGGTCGGCGCGGCGTGCTCCGACGGAGAGCTGTAAGCCACCGAGGGCAAAATCCCCCTCCTGCACGAGCATTTCGCTGTTATGCCCGACAAGCGTCTCAGCAAGGGCAATATCCTCCCGCCGCAGCCGGAGGACAGTCTCCCCCGTCTCCGCCACGAGCGCCGTTTTCGCATCGTCCAGCAGCTTTGCCAGATGCGCCGGATACTCCGCCGAGGCGGTGAACGCCGCGATCCTCTCATGCACGGCGGCAAAGACTTCCTCCGCGTATTGCTCGCGCCGCGCCAGAAGCTCGCGCCGGTTTTCCGACTGCTTCGCCGCCACCGCCAGCGCCGCATCATTTTGCAGTTTTTCCGTCTCACCACGCAGCCACAGTGCCGCCTTTTCCGCCGCTTTCTGCGCCGCGTCGGTCTCCATCGCCGTCTGCTCCTCGTTAATCTGAGCCTCCACGCGGTCAAGATCCTTGCGCGACTCCGCCGCGATATCCTCTAAAAACAGTTTCAGTTCATCCATTACAGCTTCACTCCAATGGCCTGACGGATCAGACCCATAATGGCATCCGTGCCGAGCCCCTCGCCGTCGGACGCGGGGATCACGGTCAGCAGCGGACGACGACCCGAGATCTTCAGCCGTTCGACCGTCTCGGGCATCAGCGCCGCCGTGGCGGGTGTCACGAGCAGGACGGCGATGTCCTCCTGCGCCTGCACCCATTTGACCGCCGCCTCCGCCTCCGCGGCATCGGCGACCTTTCGCCCCTCCACGCCCGCGAGCCGCAGGCCGGTCAGCGCCGTTTCGTCCTCCGAAAGAAGATAGTATCTCACAGCTTGGAAATGATCATAAAGCCGATCAGCAGGCCGTACAGCGCAATGCCCTCCGCCAGACCCACGAAAATCAGGCACTTGCCGAACACGCTCTCGTTTTCGCTGATCGCGCCGATCGCCGCCGACGCAGAGGCGCTGACGGCAAGACCGCCCGCGATGCCGCTGACCGCCACGGCCAGAGCCGCCGACAGATAACCCATACCACGGGCAAACGCGTCG
This sequence comes from Oscillospiraceae bacterium, assembly GCA_045640125.1. Lineage (GTDB taxonomy): Bacteria > Bacillota > Clostridia > Oscillospirales > Oscillospiraceae > CAJOIG01. Next base: position 33,771 of record JAZUEL010000085.1, on the reverse strand, counting down.
GTATATATAAGCCCCTCGGCTGCCGCCGCCGCATCCGCCGCGTCCGCGCCCTGCGAGAAGCACACGACCGCACCGATCACAAACACACCCGCGAAAGCGGCGAGGTTGGCAAGCAGCGGACGCTTGCTGCGGTGACCGTTCTTGAAGCGATACCAGACAACGAACAGCGGGAGAGAGATGGCGAGAAGAAGAATGAACGCATACAGGAAAATCATGGTGATACCTCCGTTTATGAATCAATTATTTCTTATTTGTATTGAACGCGCAGGGTCTTGAAGGCACGGCCGCGGCCGGAGTAGTAGCGACCGAACATTTCGTAGAATTGCAGGCGGATGATCTGGATGGACGCGAGCCCCGCCTCGAGACAGGCGACGAAGATGTTGCCGAACACCGCCACCGCGATGCTGCCGGTCTTTCCGGCGGTCTCGCCGATGAGGTAGACAACCATCATCATGCCCGCGTGGCTGACAGCAAAAGCGCCGACACGCAGAAAGCTCATGGTGTTGGACAGATAGCTCAGAAGCGCTTCAAAAATCTCAAAGAAGCCGTCCATCAGAACGCTTCCGATGCCCTCATTCTTCCACGCGGGGTCGCCCGCAAGCAGCTTTCCGAGCGGCGCTCCCACCCAGATCAGCACAAGCGGAAGAACGATGCAGACCCAAATCGCCCACTTCGGGAAATCAAACATTCCCGTGAACATACTCACCACAAGCGCGACGACTGCCACATAGAACACCATGCCGCTGAGGCCGTTGGGGCCGAAAAAGGCGGACTGATAATCCCTGCGGCTCAGCGAGTTGATGACGTTGAAGATCATGCACACAAGCAGCACGCAAACGCCCAGCGCCACGGCTGCGATCAGCGTCGTCATGAGGTTTTCGCCCTCGAGCACATGGAAGCCGCCCCAGGGGAACACATCCTCCAGCCCGAACAGGCTGCCGTAAAACAGACCGAAGATCACGGAGCTTATGCCGCAGACGGAGAAGATGCGCCATATACTGCCGCCCGTCTTTTTCCATATAAGCCAGCCCGCTAGGATAAGGCATGCGCCCTGCCCCACGTCGCCGAACATGATGCCGAAAAAGAGCGTGTATGTAATGGCGAGGAACAGACGCGGGTCACGCTCGCCGTCCGCCGGAAGTCCGTACATCCGCACAATCGCGTCGAACACACCGCCGAAGCGGCGTTTTTTCATTTTCACCGGTGCCACCGCATCCGGCACCTCGCCCGCCGAGGCTTTCAGACAGGTAAAGCCCGTCCGCGCCTCGACCTCGGCGACCCAGGCATCCGCCGCGTCGCCGTCCACCCAACCGACCAGATAGAAGCGCCCGCGTCCGAGGCCCGCATACTGCCGTGCTTCAAAGCAGCTGCTTTTGAATTTCAGATAGGAATAGCGGCGCAGAAGCTCCTCCCGCTCCAAAGCGATAAGCTCTCCGCCCGCAGCATCCAGTGCCGCCAGACGTTCCCGCGCCTCGCCGATCTCGCTCTCCCATGCCGAAACGATCTCCTGCGGTGTCTGCGTCCCGAAGCTTCCCTCGTTCGGCAGGACGCGTTCAAAGCCGAAGCGCGCCAGCAGCGCGTCCATGCGGTCTGCCTGCGAGCGCGTGGACAGCACCAAGATCCAGCTCCATTCCGGCTCGGCATCGGTCTCCTGAATGACCATGCCGTCCGCCGACGCGATCTCCGATTCCAGAGCCTCCCGATTCAGCGGATGGATACGCCCGAAACGACAGTGGACATAGCGCAGATTCACCAGATCGTCGAAGCACTCCTCCACCGAGGCGATGTGCGCTATGAGTGCGGCGCTTTCCTCCCGCTCGTGCAGCGTAAGCTGAAGCGTTTCGCGCTCGCCGCTTGTATCGGCGAGCTTCTCCCGCAGCGCGGCGAGATAGTCCGCGCAGCTTTCCGCTGTGTAGGCTGACCCCTCAAAGGGGGCATACTCCCGCCCGATGCCGAGCGTTTCCAGACAGCTCTCCGCCTCGCTCAGAAGCGCGGCGTAGGGGTTTGACTCCGTCGGTTTTTCCAGTCGGCGCATCCCCGCAAGAAAACTCACCGCGTCCTCGGGGTGGATGTCCCGCCCCATGATAAACGCTTCGATGGCCTCGTCCAGACGCTCCGCCGGTCCCGACAGGGTCAGCGCCGTCATTTTGTTCTGTGCCATCCCATCACCCGCCTTTCGACACCGCGAGCCCCAGCTCCGCGGCGCGTATCATTCTCACAAGAGCCTGCTTATCCAGCGCCGTCAGCATCATCCACGCCACCGGCACCGCCGCCGACGGGCTCGCGCCCGCCACCAGCTTACGGCAGAAGCTCTCCATATAGTTTCTGTACTGCTCATCCAGCGCCGCACTTGAAAGCTCGCTCAGCGGCTTTTCCCACGGCGTTCCTTTCAGGATCGCCCGCACCGCCGCATCGTCCTTCGCCGCGAGCAGCGCATCGATCTGCTTTTTCTTCAGCTCCAAACGCACGGGGATCAGGTGCTGCTTTGCCTCACCCAGCGATGCCGGAAACCGCCGCAGGCGCAGGATATACACGAGATTCAGCATATCCGCCTCCGCCCCGAGCAGCTTGCGCAGCGCCACCGCCGAAAGCCCCTTGTAGCTCTCCGCGATACAGTCCCACGCGGCTTGATAGTCCTCGTTGGAATAGCTCAGGGTCAGCTCCTTTCGCCGGAGGAAAAACGCCATATACTGCCGGTCGCGCTCTTTGCGCAGATACAGGCACAGGCGGCGATACATATCGTTCACCTGCGCGTCAAGCGAAGCGCACAGGGCATCGGCATTATCCGTCGGCTCCACGCCGCTCCACGCCGCGCTCTGGTGCAGCGCCTCCGACAGGCTCCGCACATCCGAAAGGTTTTGCAGATGCCGCCATTCATCCGTTGTCAAGCGTTTGGCATACAGGGCGCGGGCTTTGGCGGTTGCGGCGCTGTAGGTCGCGATCGCACTCATGACAGCCCCACCGCCGCCTTGAATATTGTCTCCACGCAGGTATCCTTCACGGCGGCATATTGCTTTTCCAGCCGATTAAGCTCCTCCGTGCGGCTTTTTTCCAACGCTTCCATACTGCCGCGCGTTTCATCCTCCGCCGTTTTCCGACGCTGTGTCAGCTCATTCTCCGCCTGCGCCATGGCCGTTTTCTCCGCCGCGGCGAGCACTTCATCCGCGCCGCGCTCCAACAGCTTTTGCCGCTGCTGCGCATCCGACAGCGCTTGCCGCGCCGCCCGATCCGCCTCCACCACGGCGTGCAGAAGCTCTTTATTATCCACAGGAGCTCGCCTCCCTCCACAAGATACAGTAGTTATTTTTATATTGTAGCACAAAAAATGCGGTTTGAAAATATTTTTTGCCAAGATCGTTAAGAAAAAATCATATTAATTTCTCCCATTGCGCCCTTACGCTTTTTGTCGTATACTGGTTTCGGGTGATTACCATGAAATATTTACTTCTGATCGGCGACGGTATGGCGGACAATCCCCTGCCGGATCGCGGCGGGCTGACCCCGCTGGAAATCGCACAAAAACCCACCATAGACCGCCTGTGCCGCGCCGCCGTTCTGGGCAGCACGGTCAACTGTCCCGAGGAGTTTGAGCCGGGCAGCGCCACGGCGATCCTCTCCATTTTCGGTGCCGATCCGCTCCTCTATTATAAAGGACGCGGTCCGCTCGAAGCCGCCGCACAGGGCATTCAGCTCCGCGACGGCGATATGGCCTGCCGCTGCAACATGGTCTGTCTCGAGGATGCGGACAAGCCCTACGACGAGAGGAAGATCCTCTCCCACAGCGCCGGCTCTATCGACGGCGAGACCGCCGACGCGCTCATCACTGAGCTCTGGGCGAGCGAGGAATTCGGCGCACTGGCGAAGAAATACGGCTGCACCATCAACCCGGGCAGTTCCTTCCGTCACTTTATGGTTAAGGCCGATGCCCACATCGATGGTATTCGGCTCATCCCGCCGCATGACCATCTGGGTGAAGCCATCGGCCCGCTCGCGCCCTCGGGCTGTGAGGAGGCCAAGCAGCTCGATGAGCTGCAGCGCGCCGCGTTCCGCTTCCTCGATCATCATCCGCTGAACGAAAAGCGCCGCGCTGAGGGTAAGATGCCCGCCAACTCCGTCTGGTTTTGGGCGGAGGGAACGGCGGCGCTGCTGCCCGATTTCGCGGAAAAATACGGTCACAGCGGCGAAGTCGTGTCCGCCGTGCCGCTCGTGCAGGGCATCGCGCGGCTGAGCGGTTTGGAAGCCCCCGCCGTCGAGGGTGCGACCGGCGAGATCGACACCAACTGGGAGGGCAAGGCGGAAAAGACCATCGAGATCCTCTCCCGCTGTGAGTTTGCCTGTCTCCACGTCGAAGCGCCGGATGAGTGTACCCACAACGGCGACACCGAAGGCAAGATCACATCCATTGAATGGCTGTCGGAAAAGGAGCTCGCCCCCATCGTCTCCTATCTTGACGGCTGCGGCGAGAGCTACCGCATCCTTATGCTCTCCGACCACAAGACACTCACATCCAACCGCGCCCACGACGGCGATCCCGTCCCCTTTATGCTCTATGACAGCCGCAGGGATACCGGCTGCGGTCTTGCCTATACCGAGAAAAACGGACTTGCCACCGGCATTTTCGTGGACAAGGGCACCCGCCTGATGGAGATGCTGTTCGATGCTTGAACGCGCCCGTGCCAAACTGAATCTTTCGCTGGACGTGCTGGGACGTGCCGAGGGCGGCTATCACCCCATGCGCATGGTGATGCAGTCCGTAGACTTCGGAGACGACGTGGACATCGAGCTGACGGACGGATCCTTCTCCCTCGACCCGGGCGCTGCGTATCTCCCGCGCGACGAACGCAACCTCGCCATGAAAGCCGCCACGCTCTTTCTCGCGGGCAGCGGTTACGGCGCGAGCATCCGCATCACGAAGCGCAGCCCTGTCTGCGCCGGCATGGGCGGAGGCTCGTCGGATGCGGCGGCGGTGCTGCGCGGTCTGAACCGGCTGACCGGCAATGCCCGCAGCGAAGCGGAGCTTTGTGCGCTGGCAGAGCGGATCGGCAGCGACGTTGCATTCTGCGTAGCGGGCGGCACGCAGCTCGCCGAAGGGCGCGGTGAAAAGCTCACCGAGCTTCCCGCCCTGCCCGACTGCGCCATCGTGATCGCGAAACCCGCCTTTGCCATCTCCACCCCGACGCTCTTTGCCAGGATCGACGCGCGCAAAAGCCGTATGCACCCCGACACGGCGGGCATGATCGCCGCGCTTGAAACCGGTGATCTCGCCGGAATATGCCGTCGAATGTACAACGTGTTCGAGGATGTTTTGCCCCGCAACTGCGGCGAGATCGCCGACATCAAATCCGCACTGCTCTCCGCGGGGGCACTCGGTGCCGCCATGACCGGCACAGGCAGCGCCGTGTTCGGGCTGTTTGACCGTAACGATGCCGCCGGAGCCGCGTATGAGGCGCTGCATGAACACTATGAGGAATGCTGGCTGACAAGACCCGCGCCGCGCGAAACAGTATAATGGTATAAAAATCAAAACCACCGACGATAATTTCGTCGGTGATTTTTTATGCGAACAAAACAGGCATGGAGGGCGTGGGAGCTGGCGGGCGTGCTGGCGCTCGCCGTCACATTCGGCACGGCACTCTGGGCGGAAAGGACACAGGAGGAGCTGGCGGAGGGTCTGGTGCGGCTGCACATCGTCGCCAACTCCGATTCGCCCGCCGATCAGGCTGCCAAGCTCGCTCTGCGGGATGATATCCTCGAGGAGCTTGCACCCAAACTCGCCGCCGTCCAAACGCGCGAGCAGGCGCTCGCCGTCGTACAGGCGGAGATCCCCGTCCTCGAAGAAAAGGGCGTGAGCGCCGCTTTGCGCGTGGAGCACTTCCCACGAACGGACTACGCCGACTTCTCCCTGCCCGAGGGCGATTATCTCGCGCTGCGGGTGGTCATGGGCGCGGGCGCGGGGCATAACTGGTGGTGCGTGCTGTTCCCGCCGCTGTGCACGGAGCTTCTCGCCGTGGACACGCAGGAGAGCTTTGCGCTGCTGCCGGAGGATCAAAGTGCCCTTGTCACACAGGCGGACGAGGGCTACGAGCTGCGCTTTCGAGTCGTGGAGCTGTGGGAGGAACTGGCGGCACGATGGGGGTAAACCCCCACCGCCCACTTCGTGGGCCCCTCCCCCAAGGGAGGCTTTGGATCCTGCTTAGTCTAAGGCGCCCTCGGGGGAGCTGTCAGCGAAGCTGACTGAGGGGGGTTACGCCTCACTCAAATGTTGCCTCGCCTGAATATATCATCACAACGGTACGAGATTCTTGCGTCATGACCATCAAGCCCCCATGCTTGTCGATACCGCAGGCAAAGCCGTACATGGGCATACCGCGGTAGGTGACATCGACCATGCGGCCGAGGGTGCAGCATTGGAGGGCGTAGTCCTGCAAAAGCGATTCGCGGTTATCGGGATAGCCAGCGATGATGGCGGCGAAGCGAGTCAGCAGCGTTTGCAGCAGCGTCTCGGGCTCGGCGGCGATGCGCCCCGCCTGCGTCAGCTCCGCAGGCAGCTCATTTTCAAGGTTAAAGCCGAAGCCGAAGATCAGCAGTCCGTTTTTCGATTCGGACAGAATGCCGCAGACCTTTTTGTCCTCCGCCAGAATGTCATTCGGCCACTTGATCTTCGCCTTGCCGCCGACGGCATCCCGCGCCGCGAGAGCCGCGAGCGCCGCGAGCGCGGGGGCATCCTTCATCTCGCAGGGCGGCGCGATGCAGACGGACACATACAGTCCGCCCTGCTCGGCGGAAAAGCTGCGTCCCATGCGGCCGCGGGCGGCGGTCTGCCGTCCGGCGACGACGACGGAGCCAGCGCCATAGGACAGCGCGAGGTCGTTGGTGGAGGCGCACTCGTCGATATAATAAAAGGTGTAGCCCTCGGGGGGCTGATAGTGTTCAAAAGGCATGGAGATTCCCCTTTCGTATATAAAGACAGCCAGGCTGAAAACAGCCTGACTGTCGGTAGGTGCTCACCCGTGGATATATTGTACACGGGCAGCGGGAAAAAAGCAAGTTTTACTGTTTGATGGTGATGAGAAGCTCGCCCGCCTTGACGTTGTCACCCTTCTTGATGAGGACCTGATCGATAACGCCGGAGACCTTGGACACGATGCTGGTCTCCATTTTCATGGCTTCGATGACGGCGAGAGTCTGATTGACCTCCACCTCGTCTCCGGGCTCGACATCCACGCGGGAGACCATGCCCGGGATGGACGCGCCGACCTGCCCGTCGTCATTCGGGTCCGCCATGGGCACTTTGGCGGACGTTTCCTTCGCGTTGGGGTCGACGACCGCCACCTCGCGGCGCATACCGTTGAGCTCGAAAATGACGCTGCGGGTGCCGTCATCGTTGAGGTCGCCGAGACCGACGTATTTGATGACGAGGGTCTTGCCGTCCTCAATGTTGATCTTGTTGACTTCGCCGACCGCCATGCCGTTGAAGAACACATGACTTCCCATGCGCATGATGTAGCCATACTCCTTGCGATGGTGGATGTACTCCTCAAATACCTTCGGGTACATGGCGTAGGACAGCAGCACCGTCCAGTTCTCATCCTGATCCTCCGCGCCGGGACGCAGCTTTTTGTCCTCGTCCACTTCGGGATAGAATGTCTTGACCTCCTCCTTGATCTGCTTCCAGTCCACAGGCGGAAGAAGCTCGCCCGGGCGGCAGGTGATGGGCTTTTCGTCCTTGAGGACGATCTTCTGCAGCCACTCGGGAATGCCGCCGACGGGCTGGCCCATCATGCCCTTGCAGAAGCTGACGACGGAGTCGGGATAAGCGAGAGTCGCACCCTTTTCGCGGATGTTTTCGGGCGTAAGGTCGTTTTGCACCATGAAGATGGCGAGGTCGCCCACCATCTTGGACGAGGGCGTGACCTTGATGATGTCGCCCAGCATATCGTTGACTTTTTTGTACATCTCCTTGACCTCGGTGAAGCGATGACCGAGACCGAGGGATTCCACCTGCGGCTGAAGGTTGGTGTACTGGCCGCCGGGGATCTCGTAGCGGTAGATGTCCGTGACAGGGCCGGTGAGACCCTTGTCGAAGCTCGCATAACGCAGACGCACATCGGACCAGTAGTCCGCGAGCTCCTGCAGCCGTCCCGTGTCGAAGCCCGGGTCGCGCTCCTGCCCTTTCATCATTTCGACCAGTCCGTTCATAGAGGGCTGGCTCGTGAGGCTCGACAGCGGCTGAATGGCGGTGTCCACGATGTCAACGCCCGCCTCCGCCGCCATGAGCAGCGTCGCAAGCTGTGTGCCGGTGGTGTTGTGGGTGTGCAGGTGGATGGGCAGTCCCACCTCCTGCTTCAGGACCTCGATCAGACGCTTCGCGGCGTAGGGCTTCAGCAGACCGGACATATCCTTGATGGCGAGGGTGTGCGCGCCGAATTTCTCCAGCTCCTTGGCGAACTTGACGTAGTAATCGAGCGAGTATTTCTCGCGCTTCGGGTCGAGGATATCGCCGGTGTAGCACATGGTCGCTTCGAGCAGCTTGTTCTGCTCCAGCACCGCTTCCATGGCGGTCTGCATGGAGGGCAGCCAGTTCAGGCTGTCGAACACGCGGAACACGTCGATGCCCTCGCGGGCGGATTCCTCCACGAATTTGCGCACGAGGTTGTCGGGATAGGACGCATAGCCGACGAGGTTCGAGCCGCGCAGCAGCATCTGGAAGGGGATGTTGGGGATCTTCTTGCGCAGCATTCCCAGACGCTCCCACGGGCTTTCATGCAGGAAGCGATACGCCGTGTCGAAGGTCGCGCCACCCCACATTTCGAGCGAGAAGCAGTCCGCCAAAATCTCCGCCGTTCCCTCCGCCGCCTTGACCATGTCGCGGGTACGCATACGGGTGGACAGCAGCGACTGGTGCGCGTCGCGCATGGTGGTGTCCGTGATAAGCAGTTTTTTCTGATCGAGCACCCACTTCTTGACCGCCTCGGGCCCTTCTTTATCGAGCATCTGCTTCAGCCCGGGCTTCGGCTCGCCGTGCGCCACGGGGAAGCGCGGCGCGTCGAACTGCTTGCGCTCGGCATCGGGATTCTGCACCTGGATGTTTGCGATGTATTTCAACACGCGGGTGGCACGGTCACCGCCCGTGGCATCAAATTCAAACAGGCTCGGGGTCTCATCGATGAACTTCGTATGGCAGCCGCCGGAACGGAAGGTCTCGTCGGCGAGGATGTTCGTCAAAAACGGAATATTGGTCTTGACACCGCGGACGTGGATCTCGTTGATGGCGCGTGAGGCCTTGCGGCAGACACCGGCGAAGGTGTTGTCCCAGCAGGTGATTTTGACCATGAGACTGTCGTAATAGGGGCTGATGACGGTGCCGGTGGCGGCGTTGCCGCCGTCGAGACGCACACCAAAGCCGCCGCCGGAGCGGTAGGAGGTGATCTTGCCGGTATCGGGGGCGAAGTTGTTTTTGGGGTCCTCGCTGGTCACGCGGCACTGGATGGAGTAGCCGCGCATCTGCACGTCCTCCTGCTTCGTGATGCCGATGTCGGGACAGGACAAAGGCTCGCCCTCGGCGACCAGGATCTGCGCACGCACCAGATCCACGCCCGTGACCCACTCGGTGACGGTGTGCTCGACCTGGATGCGGGGATTCATTTCGATAAAGTAGTATCGGCCGGTTTTATCCACGAGGAATTCCAGCGTGCCGGCGTTGACGTAGCCAACGTGCTTCGCGATCTTGACGGCATCGGCACGGATCTTTTCGCGCAGCTCCTCCGGCACCGACCACGCGGGGGCAAATTCCACGACCTTCTGATAGCGCCGCTGAAGCGAGCAGTCGCGCTCGCCAAGGTGGACGCAGTTGCCGTATTCGTCCGCGAGCACCTGCACCTCGATGTGCTTGGGCTCGACGAGGTATTTTTCGATGAAGATATCGCCGCAGCCGAAGGCTTTTTCCGCCTCGGACTGCACAAGCTCAAATGCGGGGATGACCTCCTCCTCTTTGCCGCAGCGGCGCATACCGCGTCCGCCGCCGCCGGCAGCGGCCTTGAGGATAATGGGGAAGCCGAATTCCTTTGCGAGGCGCAGCGCCTCCGCGCCGTCCTTCAGCGGCTCCGTCGAGCCCGGAATGATGGGCACACCGCACTCGATCGCCATCTGCTTGGCGGAGAGCTTATCGCCCATTTTGTCCAGAATGTCCGAGGGCGGGCCGATGAATTTGATACCCGCCGCCTCGCAGGCGCGGGCGAAATCGGCGTTCTCGGATAAAAAGCCGTAGCCCGGGTGGATCGCATCCACGCCGCGGCGCTTGGCGAGGTCGATGATCGCCGGAATGTCCAGATACGCGCCGAGGGGCGTATCGTTTTCACCGATCAGATAAGCCTCATCCGCGCGGGTGCGGAACAGGCTCATGGTGTCCTCCTTGGAATAAATGGCGACCGTATGCAAGCCCAAATCGTTGCAGGCGCGGAAGATGCGAATGGCGATCTCGCCGCGGTTGGCGATGAGCACCTTGGAAAATTCACGTTTGTCCATGGGAGACTCCCTCCTTTTTTTACCCATTATAAGAGTGTATTCCACTCCCTGCAAGCAAAATTATATATTTGACAGGCACGGGCAGGAATGGTATGCTAGTCGGAAGAAAACGGGATGTTCTCCCACCAAATCCCACAAAAAGGTATGTTGTTTTATGGCAGAAACCAATAAGCGAAAGCGTGTTATTACCAACATAATATATTGGGCTTTGATCTTCGCCGTGATCTATGTGGTATTCAAATACCTCATCGGGCTGATCTGGCCGTTCTTCCTTGCGTTCATTTTCTCATGGCTTCTGCGTCCCATGATCCGCTTTATGACGGGCAAGTGGCGTATGCGCCACAATCTCGCCGCGGCGATCTGTCTGCTGCTGTTCTTCCTCATCGTCGGTGGCATCGTCGCCGCCATCACGGTGAAGCTCGTCTCCATGGCGACCGATGCTGTCGCCGCCATCCCCTCGCTCTATACCGACACCATCGAGCCCGCCCTGGAAAAAAGCATCGAATGGGTCGAGCAGCTCGCCACGCGTTTTAACAACCCCAGGATCGCCGCCACGGTGGAGGACTCGCTGCCCAACATCGTGTCCTCCATTTCCTCGGCTGTCACCGGCTTCTCCGTCAAGGCCGTAAGCGCTGTCTCCGGCTGGATTACCAAGCTCCCCTCGCGCCTGCTTTCCACGCTCATCTGCGTCATCGCCACCGTATTCCTGACCATGGATTTCCCGAACGTCACCGCCTTTGTGCTGCGGCAGGTGCCCGACAAGACCAAGCGCATCGTGACCGAGACCGCACAGAGCCTGAAAGAAGTCGTGTTCCTGTTCGGCAAGGGCTACCTCATCATCATGGGCATCACCTTTGTCGAGATCCTCGCGGGGCTGCTGATCCTGCGGCAGGAAAACGCGGGGCTGATCGCGCTGCTGATCGCGGTGTTCGATCTGTTCCCCATCGTGGGCGCGGGCATGATCCTGATGCCGTGGGCGGTCATTACGCTCATCGGCGGGGCTTATGCCAAGGGCGCAGGGCTGCTGGCCCTGTGGATCATCGTCATCGTCGTGCGGCAGATCATCGAGCCGCGCATCGTGGGGCACAGCGTAGGTCTGCACCCGCTCGTCACCCTCATGAGCATCTTCATCGGCACGAAGCTTTTCGGCGGCGTAGGCCTGTTCGGTCTGCCCATCACCTGCGCCATCATCAAGAGCCTCGACGACGGCGGCATCATCCATCTTCTGAAGAAAGAGGATGCACAGGCGACGGAGGATGAAAATTCTTCGGATTCCGAGATCGAAAGTTATTGACAAGCGGAAAGAAAAGTGTTATTCTTTCTTAGCTTGCGGGCGTAGCACAACGGCTAGTGCACCAGCCTTCCAAGCTGGGGACGTGGGTTCGATTCCCATCGCCCGCTCCACCGCTTTGCTGTTGTCGTCCGTGGCGTGATATGCGCCAGTAGCTCAGGTGGATAGAGCAACAGCCTTCTAAGCTGTGGGTCGGGGGTTCGAGTCCCTTCTGGCGTACCAAATTTTATATCAAATATGGTGGGTGTAGCTCAGTTGGTTAGAGCACCGGATTGTGGTTCCGGGTGTCGTGGGTTCGAGTCCCATCTCCCACCCCATTTATTTTTCCGGACGACGGAGCCCCATTATAGGGACGTAGTGTAACGGTAACACACCGGACTTTGACTCCGATATAGTGGGTTCGAATCCCGCCGTCCCTGCCATTGGCCCCAGTAGCTCAGCAGGCAGAGCACCTGCCTTTTAAGCAGGGTGTCCGGGGTTCGAATCCCCGCTGGAGCACCAAAAGAACGCACTTTCAAAGTGCGGTCTTTTGCTATGCAGCGATAATCACAAGACCGCCTTTGCCGTACGGCAGGGGCGGTCTTGCACTTTTTTACTTCTTATCCTCGGCAATGAGCAGCTTCACGGCGTTCACCGCCGTCACGATCGCATCCGTGGTATCGTGCACCTGCGGGTTATCCAGCCCCGCATTGGCACGTTCCTGATTCCACACCGTATGGAAGATCGCACCGGCACGGCAGCGAAGATACGAGGACACGATAAAGAGCGCCGCGCCCTCCATCTCGGAGGCAATGCAGCCGGCTTTGATCCATGCCTGCCATTTATTCTGGAGCTCATAGCCCACGGGCATACGCGCCGGATCGTGCTGTCCGTAGAAGGAGTCCTTGGACTGCACCACGCCGACATGATAGTTTTTGCCGGAGACCTTCGCCGCCTGCACCAGCGCATTCGTCACGGTCAGATCGGGCACGGCGGGGTATTCGATCGGGACATACTCCCGACTCGTTCCCTCCATGCGGATGGAGCCCGTGGGGATGACCAGATCCCCGCCCATGACCTCGAGCTGCATACCGCCGCAGGTGCCGACGCGAATGAAGGTATCCACGCCCGTGCGGAAAAGCTCCTCCACGGCGATCGCCGTCGACGGACCGCCCATGCCGGTGGACATGACGAGCACCTTCTCCCCCGCCAGTTCGCCGATGTAGGTCGTGTATTCGCGGCTGACGGACAGGGGCTTCGCGTTGTCCAGATATTGCGCGATCTTCTCCACGCGGCCGGGGTCGCCCGGAAGCAGTGCGTATCGCGCGCCGTGTCCCGCGTTAAAGCCGATATGATAGGACTGTTCTATTTCCATGTGTTTCTCCTCCTTGCTCCTGCCCATATTACACCACGACCGACGAAGGAAGTCAATGCGTTTTTCCAATGGACAAACGCACGTTTTCTCATTTTTTGATACCATTTGTTGCTGTTCACGCGCTCGCGGGCGTATTATAATTAATATTAATTAGTGCGTTAAACTTTGGAATTGTACCAGACCATGAAACAACGCAGAAAGGAGCACCTATGAAAACAAAATCTTGTCTTTGCCTGCTGCTCGCCTTGGCGCTGTGCCTGACGCTCGGCGCGGGTGCCTTCGCCGCCTCGGGTGAGGCCTCCGGTGAGGTCACAAGCTACGCAAACCGTCCGGTCTTTGCCCGCTCGGTGTATGAGATGCCCGACGCAAAAGCCACCGTGGCGAGCTTCGCGGTCTACGGCTACTACCTCAGCACCACCCCCACGGACGAGGATGCTTTCGTGCTCGCCCCCTTTGCCACGGGCACGACCGTCACCGCCTACGCCGATGCCGCCTGCGAGACCAAAGCCGACGTGACCGCCGCCTTTGACGGTGAGACGCTGACGCTCACCTTCGACAAAGCACCGGAAGACGAGTTTTATTGCTATATTCTCTTTGACGACGGCGCGACGGAATTCAGTGCCATGCCCGTCTACGTCGTGAGCTTCGCCTCGGGCGAGACCTATCTCACCGACAGCGCCGACGTGCGTGGCTACGAGCTGCGCTACGATGCGAACGCCTACGCCCCCAACGCCGTGTTCTATGAGCAGGGGCTCGCGGACGCGGTCATCGGCGGCGCGGACGATCTGTTCCGTGCCGAGGACTTTGCGGACGAGATCAAGGCCGCCGCAGAAGCCACCGGCTACGACTATGACGAGCTCTTTGCCGCCGTGGACTGGTACCTCACCAACGGCTGCACCACCGGCGGCGACACCTGGAACGAGTTCTGCACCGACCGCTATGTGAACGTCAACCCCACCGACGGCTATGACACCGTCCATGCCGGTGACGGCTATCTCCGCGTTGAGGCGTGCTACTACCTGTTCCGCTACTACTGGATGAACAACACCACCTACGAAGTCACCGCGGGCGACGACGTGACCGGCATCTTCGCCGACAACATGAACAAGCTATTCCCCGACTTCAACGACTTCTTCTGGGGTCACTACTACTGCACCTGGTTCCAGGCGCTCAACCCCGGTCTGCGCTCCGGCTTCCTGTTCAAATACGACAGCCTCGTGGATCCCGACGGCTCCAACACCGACGAGACCGGTATGTACAAATACCGCGCCGAGCTTGGCGTGGAGGGGCAACTCCCCTACGCCATCGACCAGCCCATCAACTGGGGCGATATGCTGAACATGGTCTATAACGCTGTCACCGGCGGTCAGTCCGCGCTGAACGAGCAGGGCGAAGCCGCGGCCGCAGCACTCAAGGCGGCAGGCGGGTCGGGCCGCGAGGCAAATGCCGCGGCCGTGCTAAACTACTTCGGCTTCGAGCTCGACAAATCCCTTGAGGACACCGTCTCCAAGTGGGATGCCGTGATGTTCATGTACTGCCTCAAGGGCACCTCCGATGCCGCCAAGGAGATTCCCGACGACGACACCGAGGACACCTACCTCTACAACACGACCAAGTGGGGCGAGCTCGCCAAGGGCACCTACCTTGACACCGCCACCTGGTACGAGCGCAACGGCATCTCGGACTACACCGCCGAAGTGAACCACTACGGCACCACCACCATGGCCGCTGTCACCATCTCCGACGCGGACACCGTCGACCCCGCCGTGTGGCTCGGCTGCACGATCATCCCCGCGGGCGACTGGGTCATCGTGATCGACGACACCGCCCTTGTGGACGAGGCCAAGACCAAGATCGGCAGGGATTCCGGCACGGTCTATTACAAGGCGGGCTACAGCGCCGCCGAGTATCAGGGCGAAAAGAGCTACGTTGACCTCGCCTTCACCTACAGCCTCAAGCCCGACGGCACGCTGCTCGTCGAGGGCGTGGAGGGGCTGCCCGCCTTTGCCTCCGGCACGACCTGGGATCTCGCCGATGTGGGCAGCTTCTACTGCTCCGGCCTCTGGGTGCGTGACGGCGCGCAGGTCGAGCTGCACAACACTACCGTGCTCGCGCAGGCGAGCGGCACCGGCGACGATATACGCGATGACTCCCACCGCTTCTTCGGCGGCGGCGACGGCATTCAGGTCACGGATAAGGACACCGTGGTCACCGTCTCCAACGACAACGGTCAGATCTTCCTGATCGGCACCGGCTCCACCGCGGCGGGCTCCGTCTACGCGGGTGCCGGCTCCACCACCGTCATTCGGGATACCAACCTTTTCAACAAGTCCGGTCACCCCTATTCCATCTTCTATAACGGCGTTCTCGCCCTCGACGGCGACACGCTCATGAACTCCGGCCGCATCTTCAACTCTGATGCCTCCTCCGGCACGGTCATCTTCAACGATGTCGTGTCCCACGAGAATTCCGGCAGCTCCGTCATGGACGAGACCTGCTCCGCGTTCTTCGTGAACAGCTTCGTTGACAAGCTCTCCGGCTGGGAGGTCAACGGCAACGCGCAGGCCGTGTTCACCAACACCACCGTCGAAAAGGGCGGCAGCTTCAACTTCTCCAACAAAACCTCCATGACCACCGACGTGGGCGAGGTCATCCTCGACAACTCCAAGTTCCTCTCCGCCTCCGGCACGCTTGTCAACGCCACCCGCGGCGGTCGCGGCTATCTTCATGTCACTGACTCCGAGTACAACTGGTCGGGCGATGCCGACACCGTGCTGTTCTCCGTGGCGGGTCCCAACACATGGACGGGCGCGGAGCTCTATGTCGATGTGGATAACTCCGTCTTCCCCGATGCCTTCGCCGTGCAGGTCGCGGGCAACTGCTACAGCTCCGTGCGTGGCTGGAACGACGACGTTCTCAGCTACGAGTCCGGCTCGACGCTCTACCTCGACACCGACAAGCCCGTGAAGGTCTCCATGGACTGCACCGCCACCGTCACCTGCTCCTTCGGCATGGTGGGCGTGACGGATAAGTTCCTCTGCACCGGCAACGTAGTCTTCGTTGTGGACGGCGGGCAAATTCCCACCGGCTTGGACGAAAACGGCGAATGGCTCAACGCTGAGCTCGCCGCGTTCACCGAAAACGCCGACGGCAGTGTTACCGTCGTCTACACACTCCCCAACGGCAGCACCATGACGTATATGAACTACTCTCCCGACTATATCCCTGCGTCCGACAGCGCCTCCGGCGAAGCCAGCGGCGAGGCCTCCGGCGAGAGCAGCGGCGAAATGTAACGCAAGCAAACACCGGAGCGGTTTTCCGCTCCGGCGTAAGAAAGGATCGAAACCGATATGAAACCCGTTGAAATCAAAATCCAGCCGGATGCCTCCCTCATCACCGTCCCCCTCGGGGCTGTGAGAGCCTATGCCGCGAATTTCTTCGAGGACAAGAAAACCGTTGAACGCATCGTGCTCGCAGTCGAGGAAGCGCTCAACAATGTCTTTTCCTACAGCCTTGCCGACCGCATGGAGCACATTACCGTCACCGCCGAGGCGGCGGACGGCGAGTTCACGGTCAGCGTGCTCGATCGCGGTCTGCCCGGCGACTATGAGCAGACCCTGAAGGGCGAAGATCGCCTCGGCCTTATGCTGATGCAGAACATCATGGACGAGGTCGCCGTCGAAAATCGCGGCTTCGAGGGTCGCCGTCAGCGCATGGTGAAGTATTACAGCCGCATACCCGATCTGAGCGCCGAGAACGCAAGTGACGATACAACGGTCATTGAAAACGCCGTCATCACCGTACGCACCCCGACGAAAAACGAGATGCTGGAGATCGGCCGCCTGTTCTATCAGGAATATATCCTCACCTACCCCAACGACATCGTCTATTATCCCGACCGCTTTTATGCCGCCGTTGCCAAGGATCAGATCCACTCCACCGTCGCCGTCGATCAGTTCGGCAACGTCGCCGGACATCACGCCGCCGTGCAGTGGTCCAACGTCCCGGGGATATGGGAGCTCGGCATGGCCGTCGTCAGCAGTCGCTACCGCAACGCCGGTATTCTGAGCAAACTGGGACAGCGCACCGACTCCTATATCCGCGACGAGATCAAGGCGCGTATGTTCCTCAACGGCTGCATCACCACGCATCCCTATTCGCAGAAAACCGCTCTGAAAAAGGAAAACGGCGCCGCCGGTTTTCTTTTCAATGCCGCACCCCCTGAGATCGGACGCAGTACTTTTAAGGATGACAACGACCTCACCAGCGAGGCTTTCGCCGTGTACGCCTGTGATCGCAGCGAACGCAGCGTGTATCTGCCCGATGAGCTGAAAGCTGCCGCCGATCTGATCTACGACAATCTGCATCTGCCCTGCACGATCCTCACGGAGCCTCAGCCCGTCGAAACGGAGCTTACCGAGGGTCAATGGTTGTTTAATCCCCGACTGCGTATCGGCAACATCAATTACACCCGCCACGGCAAGGACTTTGCCGGTCGGCTGAAAGCTGATTTGTACGAGCTGAAAAGCCGCGGTTCGGAGATGGTGCAGCTCTTTTTGTCTATGGAGCAGCCCGGAGTGGACAAGGCCTACGAGGCTGCCAAGGCGGAGGGCTTCTTCTTCACCGCCATCATTCCGAACGCCGAACAGGGCGATGTGCTGCATATGCAGAAGATGTACAGCCGCGTGATCGAGTACGAAAAGCTCGTCACCGTCGAGCCGTGGACAACGCTCCTCGGCATGATCCGCGCCCTCGACCCCGACCAGAACTGAATTTTACGCACTGCCAAACGGGACAGACCGCATCGGTCTGCCCCGGTTTTTCATGTCTGATTCGGTGATTACACTGATGTATATTATTATGTTAACTTTATATTTTCAGCTTTATCCACAAATATACATTCATCATTTTGGTAATTATTTTTATCCACGCGGACGATACGCGGCAAAAAAACTGTATAATAACAAATCCCGCCGTGCAAACTAGCAATACACTTGCATGGAGGTTTTTTACATGAAGAAAAAATATGCGATCACGGCAGCCTTACTGGCGCTTGTCTGTTTCCTAGGTTCCACCGCCGCCATGGCGGACAGCTTCAAGCCCTCCCCCGACCCTAAGCCCGTCGGCTTTGAGGGCTCCATCGTGGAGGTCATCGCCGGCGAGAGCGTCAGCGCCAACGCAGAGGGCGAGAGCAGCCCCGAGCCTGCCGGCTGCGTCCCCGTGGCGGAGAATCAGGAGATCGAGACCTTCCGCGGCGTATCCGTGGGCGGTCAGCTCCGCGCCACCGATCCCGACGGCGACGAGCTCCACTTTGAGATCACCACCGAGCCCATCAAGGGCAGCGTCGTGCTGACACCGGACGGCTGCTTCATCTACACGCCCGACGAGGGCAAAAAGGGCAAGGACTATTTCGCGTTCCGCGCCATTGACTCCAAGGGCAACCGGAGCCAGGAAGCCACCGTTATCATCAAGCTGCTGCGCCAGCGCAGCGACATCTGCTACTCCGATCTCGTCGGCGACGAATGCGCCTACAGCGCCACCGTGCTCGCGGAAAACGGCATCTTCACCGGCGAGCGCGTCGGGACGAGCTGGGTCTACCATCCCGATGACGAGGTCAGCCGCGGCGAGTTCCTTTCCATGTGCATGGTGCTCGGCGGCGAGGACATTTTGCAGGGCGTTCTCACGACCGGCTTCCTCGATGACGACGAGATCGACGACTGGATGAAGCCCTATGTGTCCACCGCGCTCACGCAGGGTTATATTCAGGGCGTGTCTGCCGACGGCGGCGCGAACTTCCTCGCGGCGGAATGTGTCTCCGCCACGGATGCCTGCCACATTCTCAACGCCGTGCTCGGCGTGACGGATGTCGTGTCCGCCTCCACGATCGAGGACAGCACTCCGCAGGCGGTCATTAACCTCAAAGCCTGCGGCGTACTCTCGGACAACGCCTCCCTCGACGGCGCGCTCACCCGCCGCGAGGCCGCCGATATGCTCGCCAAAGCGCTCGACATTCTGAACGCCCGATAAAGTCAAACAGCCGCCCGTGAGGGTGGCTGTTTCCTTATTCCTTCGCCTCTGCGAGGACGGTTTTCTGTTCGGTGTAGATGACCATACCGGCGCGGGCGCCGCGGGGCTTTTTCACGAAGCGCACCTGCGTATAGTCCACCGGCACCCGTCCGCCGGAGGCCGCCTCGCTGTGGAAGGCCGCAAGCTCCGCCGCGCGGAGGATATCCGCTTCGGAGGGCTCCTCGCCCTCGCAGCGGAGGATGACGTGCGCGCCGTGGATCTTCTGCGCGTGCAGCCAGAGATCCGTCCGGCGGGCGAGCTTAAACGTCAGCTCATCGTTCTGCATATTGTTACGTCCGACGAGAATCTCCCGCCCGCTCTGCGTGTGATAGACCAGCGGCGCGGCGGGTCTGTTTTTCTTCTTCCCCTTCGGGGCGCGGATGTAGCCTCCCGCCTCCAGCTCGGCGCGGATGTCGTCCAGATCCTGCCGCTCGCGCACGCGGGCGAGCTCGTCCGCCACGCTTTGGAGATAAAAAAGCTCCGCTTCGTTTTCCTCAATCAGCGCCATCAGATGCTCCTCGGCGGCTTTCTTTTTCGTGTACTGTTTATAGCACGCCGCCGCGTTCTGCTGCGGCGTTTTCATGGGGTCGAGCGGCACCGTGACGGCGGGGCTGCCGTCCGCGTAAAAGTCCTCGCAAACGAGGCTGTCCATGCCCTTCTGCATCCGCCATATATTCGCCGTGATGAGGTCGCCGCGACGCTTGAAGCTCTCGCGGTCGGCGGTGGCGGCAAGCTCCTGACGGCGGAGATTCAGCTTTTTCTCCGTGCGGTTAATGGCACCACGCACGAGCTTCGCCATGCTTTTGCCGCGGCTTTTCAGATGGTTCTGCCGGTCCTTCTGTGCCCAGAAGGCCTCCAGCAACTCGCTCCAACCGCCGTACTCCACGCACGCGACCGAAGCGCCGTACTGCAAAATGGGGATGAAGCTGAAGTCCTTCGGCTCGCCGTTTTCCACAAGCATATACGGCCGCTTCTCCATCGGCTCCACGCTCGCGGGCGAGACAGGCAGACCGCGGAATTCCATCTCCCGCGCCAGCAGCGGCGAAAGCCCCGAAAAGCGCCCGGGCTCGGGCTTCGGCGGCAGGCGGTAGATAAGCCCCGGCATCACCTGCCGCAGCGGGCTCATTTCCGCATCCACGCGGCGGGCGGCATCGATGATGCGCCCCTCCGCGTCCACCAGAATCAGATTGGCATTGCGCCCCAGGAGCTCGACCACGAGCGTCTTGTCCTCGCTCTCGCCGAACTCGTTATACGCCAGCAGCTTAAACACGAGCAGACGCTCCTTGTCCGGCTGCTCGATGCCGAGGATGCGTGCGCCGATGAGGTGCTTGCGCAGCAACATACAGAACATGGGCGGCTGCGGCGGATTCTCGTAGTCCTGCTCCGTCAGACAGAGCCGCGCGCTTGAGCCGGACACGCAAATGAGAAGCCGTTTGGAGCCGCCGGCTCCGCGCAGCGAAAGAACGACCGAGTCCTTTTCGGGTTGGCGGACACGGTCGATCTTACTGCCGATCAGTTGTTGGGACAGCTCGTCCGCAAGCTGCGTGACGAAAATCGCGTCAAGAGGCATTGATCTCCTCCATACATATCTGAAACAGTTCTTCCAGTCGCGCCGTTTCGCCCGCGAGCCACAGGCGACCGAACAGCGCCTCCAGCGCCGTGGCGGCGTGGTACTGCGCGACGGTGCAGCCGGATGGGCTCGCGTGGCATTTGGCGTTGCGGGCGCGGGTAAAGACCGCCCGCTCCGCGTCCGTCAGCAGCGGCAAAAGCCGCGCCGCGGCTTTGGACTGCGCCAGCGCCGACACATAGCGCACCGTCTCACGGTGCATGGTGTCCTGCCGCAGCTCCCCGCGGCGACACAGCATCGTCCGCACCATGAGCTCATATACGCCGTCGCCGATATGCGCCAGCGCGAGCGAGGACATGGCGTTGATCTTTGCTTCGTCCATAGGCTCGTGGAACATCAGAACTCGCCCTCCGTGCCCTCGGTCGGGGTCTCCGGCTCGTCCGCGTTATCGGGCAGCGGCGCGAAGTCCGCGTCCTCCGCCACGTCGGCGAACTCCGAGGCGATGGTGTCCGCCGGAGCAACGCCGGTGGAATACTGCATCTCCTGCCACTGCTGGCGCGTGATGAGCACCTTGCGCGGCTTCGAGCCCTCATAGGGACCGACCACGCCGAGCTCCTCCATCTGATCGACGATCCGCGCCGCGCGGGAATAGCCGAGCTTCAGCTTGCGCTGCAGGGACGACACGGATGCCTGCTTCAGCTCCAGCACCACGTCCACCGCATCGGGCAGCAGCTCGTCGTAATCGCCGAGCGCATCGTCCGCCTCGTCGTCCGAGGCTTTGCCGCCCTTGTCGTTTTTGTCCTCGGCGGCCTTTTCGATCTCCGCCAGTATTTCGTCGGAATAGGTCGCCTCGGCATCCTTTTTCACAAAGTCGATGACCTTTTCGCGCTCCTCGTCCGACACGAACGCGCCCTGCACACGCATGGGCTTGCCGATGCCGAGCGGACAGTAGAGCATATCGCCGTAGCCGATCAGCTTCTCCGCGCCCGCCTGGTCCATGATGATGCGCGATTCCAGAGACGAGGACACCGCAAAGGCGATGCGGCTCGGGATATTCGCTTTCATGAGACCGGTGATAACATCCGCCGAGGGGCGCTGCGTCGCAATGACGAGGTGCATACCCGAGGCGCGTCCCATCTGCGCCACGCGGCAGATGGATTCCTCCACCTCTTTCGAGGCCACCAGCATGAGGTCCGCCAGCTCGTCGATGATGATGACGACCTGCGGCAGGGTTTCCAGACCGTGCTTACGCTGATAGCTGTTGTAGCCCGCGAGATCACGCACGCCGACCTCGGAGAACAGACGGTAGCGCTTGAGCATCTCCACCACCGACCACTGCAGCGCACCCGCCGCCTTCTTCGGGTCGGTCACAACAGGAACATACAGATGCGGCATGCCGTTGTAGATGCCGAGCTCGACCATCTTCGGGTCGATCATGATCATGCGCACCTCGTCCGGCGTGGACTTATACAGGAGCGACAGGATCAGCGAGTTGATGCAGACGGATTTGCCGGAGCCGGTCGTACCCGCGATGAGCAGGTGCGGCAGCTTGGAGATATTGCCGACGATAGCGTTGCCGCCGATATCCTTGCCGACGGCAAAGGAGAGCTTGGAGCTTGCTTTTTTGAAGTTGTCCGACTCCACGAGCTCGCGCAGATAGACCGTCGTGGTGCCGCGGTTCGGCACCTCCACGCCCACGGTGGAGATCTTGTCGGGGATGGGCGCGATGCGCACGGAGACCACGCCGAGGCTCAGCGCGATATCGCCGGCGAGGTTGGTGAGTTTGTTGAGCTTAACGCCCTGATCGAGCTCGAGGTCGTAGCGCGTGACGGTGGGACCATGGGTCACGCCGACGATGTGGGCGTTGACACCGAAGGAGCGGATGGTGCTTTCGAGGCGCTCGCGGTTTTTGGCGATCTCGTCCGAAGCGTCCGATTTTCCCGCCTTGCCGATGGTGAGCAGCTCCGTGGGCGGGAATTCGTAGGCGGGCTTTTCCTCCGCCTCCGCCTGCGCGATCTCCTCCGCCACCTTGATGGCTTCAAAGTCCTTGTCAATGGTGATCTTCTCTGGCTTGTCCGCGTTCTTCGCCGCCGTTTCGCCGATGTCTGTGCTCACAAGCTCCACGCCCGCGATCGCCGCCGCATCCTCCACGCTGATGGGCTCCACGTTCTCCGTCAGCGATGCACCGGAGCTTGCCGCCTTGGTCTTGGTGCTTTTTGCACTCTTGCCGCTCTTTTTCACCTTGACGGGCTTGACGGGCTCGACCGGCTCATCATCAAAGAGCTCGTCCTCTTTATCGAAGTCGAAAAGCTCCGCCTTTTTCTTCTTGCTCGGGCGGATCGTCTCGGGCCCGGGGCCGTCGTCATCCAGCGGAATGTCGAACAGACCGAAGCGGCTGCGCGGACCGAGGTCGACTTCCTTGATCTCATCCTGCGGACGGAAGAACTCCATCGGCTCAAAATCGTCATCATACTCGTCGTCCGCATAGTCCTCGGGGGCATAATGCGGACGCTTGGCGCTGTGATCAAGCAGCGACTTCCGCACGGCATCGGGCGAAATACGCAGCGCCACCGCCAGCAGGATGAAGAACGCGATCGCGCACAGCGCCGCACCGCCGTAGACGGTGATGGCGTATTTCAGTCCCTCCGCCAGCAGTCCCGAAAGCACGCCGCCGCATTTGGTGTAGGACAGCACACCGCCCTGCCACAGCCCCTTGATGACCGCGCCGGAGAGGTAGTCGCCCTTGCACGCCACGAGATGCACGAAGGCACCGAACAGCAGCGGCAGCAGCAGCGAGCAGACCAGCCGACCCGTCACGGGACGGCCCTTGTGGAAGCCGAGAACGCTCGCCGCGAGCAGCAGCGTCGGGAACATGAGATACATACCCCAGCCGAACAGCCCCAGAAACAGGTCGCGGAACGCCGTGATCAGCCAGGCATCCACATCAAACCAGCAGATGAACGCGACGAGCGCCAAAAACAGCAGCACGACCGCGCCCACCTCCCGACGGATCGGGCGCGGCGCTTCCGGCACGGGAGCCGCCGTCTTTTTCTTCGCCGTGCTCTTCGCGGCGGTGGACTTCTTCGCCGTGCTCTTGGACGCAGGCTTTTTCGCTGTGCTTGTTTTTTTACTTGTGCTGCGGCTCGAGGAGCCGCTTTTCGTTTGTGCCATAAATTATGTACCTTATCCTTTGATGAAAGAGCCCACTATAGCAAGCAGTCCGACCGCCCAGCAATAGTAGGCGAAGCCGCCGAACTTACCCTTGTTCACGATC
This sequence comes from Oscillospiraceae bacterium, assembly GCA_045640125.1. Lineage (GTDB taxonomy): Bacteria > Bacillota > Clostridia > Oscillospirales > Oscillospiraceae > CAJOIG01. The sequence continues at coordinate 9,695 of JAZUEL010000085.1, read as the reverse complement.
TTCTGCAGGAGCTTGATGCTGGCATAGCCGACCACACCGGCGATAACCATGCCGACCAGATACGCGGGCAGAGCCGCGACATCGATCTCCATTTTGAACAGATCGAGCACCTTGAGGAACACCGCACCCGCCACGGCGACGAGCGAGAGCAGGAACGAGAACTTCACGGCATAAGTACGGTCGAGCTTGCGACCCATGCCCGCGGCGATCGTGATGCCCGAGCGGCTGATGCCGGGGGCGGTGGCGACGAACTGACACAGGCCGATGAGGAGCGCATCGAGAGCGGTGATGTCCTTCTCGTTCTTATTGCCGCGGGGCAGGCGGTCGGCAACGAAGAGGATCACGCCGTTGATGAGGAGCGCGATGCCGACCAGCAGAGGATACGCGCCGATGGACTGGATCCGGTCTTCAACGGGCAGGACGAGAAACAGAGGCAGCGTCGCAATGATCATCATGAGGATCTGGCGGCGCATGGGCATATTCTTCTCGACCTTGCCCGCCTTGGCGCGGCCCGTGACCATGACGAACAGCTCCACGATCATGTCGCGGATATCGCCCCAATAGGCCACGAACACGGCGACGAGCGTGCCGATGTGGAGCATGACGTTATATACCGCGTTGTTATCGAGCTCCGCAAGACCGCCGATGCCGAGCAGGCTTTGCATCAGAGAGAGGTGACCGGAGGACGAGATCGGCAAAAACTCCGCCACGCCCTGTACGATACCCAGCAAAATCGCATTCAGAAAATTCATAGTATGTTCCTCGTCCATATATTGTGTTTACTAACATTATAATATAGCATACAAACCCAATTTAGTCAAATTCCGCCGCACTGAGCGCGCAGCCAGTCCAGCGCGTCGGAAAGCCGCCCCACCGCGTCGATCAATCCGCACGCCCCCGCCTCCTCGCCACCGAGGATCGAGCCGACATCGTTCGCGAGCTCGCCCGTGCGAAGCATATAGCGCAGAAAGTCCTCGCGGCTGATGTGGCTGTTTTCCGTCACGAAGCGGACGATGCGCTCCTGCGTTTTGGAAAAATACTCATAGGTCTGGCTCACGCCGATGACCACGCCGTTTAAGCGCACGGGATGGACGGTCATCGCCGCCGACGGAGATATGAGACTGTGCTTGGCGGCGACGGCGAGCGGCACGCCGATGGAGTGCCCGCCGCCCAGCACCAGTGAACAGGTGGGCTTGGACATACCCGCGATCAGCTCCGCAATGCCAAGCCCCGCCTCGATATCGCCGCCGACGGTGTTCACCAGAATCAGCAGCCCCTTGACCTCCGGTGCCTGCTCCACCGCCGCCAGCAGCGGCATAACGTGCTCGTATTTCGTGGTTTTCGTGTCCTCGGGCAGAATCTGGTGTCCCTCGATCTGCCCGATGATGGTCAAAACCTGTATGCCGCCCAGCTGCGCCGTGCCGTTTTCCTTGACTTCATCCAAAAATATCACCCGATTCAGTGTTCCCGAAGCGAGTAATTTTCATGTATCAGAAATAATAGGGACGACCGCCGAGCCACACCCGGCACTTGATACGCTGCTCCGTCTCCGGCGCCTCGTCCACAGGCTCCGGCGGCAACTCCTCCACAGGCGGGGCAGGCAGTTTTTCTTCCGTTCGGCACTCCGTTTCGGCGCAGTATTCGGGCAGAAAATGCAGGGCGGGCAGGCGTTTTGAAAGCGTCATGGCACCGTTTTCCGGCTCCGGGATGCCGAGATAGGTGCTGCCGCCCGCGCCGTAGAGCGTCAGCCGCGCCACGCGGCCTATGTCCCGCAGCTTCGCCCGCGCCGTCCAGCCGTTCTCCTCCTGCGTCAGCGTGAGCGTCCCCGCCTCGGCTCCGTCGATCAAAATCGGTATTTCCATAGCAAAAACCTCCGTCCATACAGTGTATGAACGGAGGCTCGGGTTTACGACGGATTTAAGCCGAGACTCACGGCGATCGCGCCGTCCACCTTGCTCATGGTCGCGCTGTCCACCTTCCCCATCCGCTCCCGCAGCCGCGATTTATCCAGCGTGCGCACCTGCTCGAGCAGGATGACGCTGTCGCGGCTGAGGCCGCTCGACGGCGCGGGGATCTCGATGTGGGTCGGCAGCCGCGCCTTGCCGAGCTGGCTCGTGATGGCGGCGGCGATGACCGTGGGGCTGTGGCGGTTGCCGGTGTCGTTCTGGACGATGAGCACAGGGCGGATGCCGCCCTGCTCCGAGCCCACCACAGGGCTGAGGTCTGCGTAAAAAATATCTCCTCGTTTCACGGGATTTGTCATGTGAGCACCGCTTTTCTGTGATTTTGCGCCCGTTACATACTATGTACGGAGCTGCTTTTATTCTCACACCTTGCGGCACATTTTATACATCACGAACTGATTATGAATTTTTATAAACCCTCGGAACTCTCGGTGCCACGGCGCAGCACAATTCATAATGGATCGTCTCCGCCTTGTCCGCGAGCTCGTCGACAGGAATATTTTTGCCGAAAATTTCCGCAATGTCGCCGGTCTCGACCTCCGCGTCCGTCACGTCCACCATGCACATATCCATGCAGATACGCCCGATCTGGCGGCAGCGCTTCCCGCCGAGCCAGACCTCCATTTTGTTGGACAGACTGCGGTGCAGACCGTCCGCGTAGCCGATGGGCAGGATCGCCACGCGCATATCCCTGTCGCAGGTAAAGGTGCGGCCGTAACCGATGGTGTCGCCGGCACAGTGCTCCTCCACGCCCGCCACGCGGGAGTACAGCGCCATGGCAGGCCGGAGCGCGATGCTTTGCCGTTCGCTGCCGGGGTAGAGTCCGTAGAGCGACACGCCCGGGCGTACCATGTCGAGGTAGGTTTCCGGAAAGGAATGCATCGCGCCGGAGTTGGTGCAGTGGCGGATCGTAAAGCTCTTGCCGCTCGCCCGCTCGATGCTGTCAATGCCGTGGAGGAAGCGGGCAAACTGCTCGTCGGTATAGGCGTTCACCGGCTCATCCGCATCCGAGACGCAGAAGTGGGTGAAAATGCCCTCGGCATCCAGATGCGGAAGCCCTACGGCTTCGGCTGCCTCGCCCAGTGCATCCGCACCCCAGGCGCGGAAGCCGGTGCGTCCCATGCCGGTCTCGAGCTTGATGTGCACCTTGAGCTTCCTGTCCGTTCCGGCGAGCGCGTCGTTCAGTCCCCGCGCCAGCTCCATGCTCCCGACCGCCTGCGTCGCGTTCAGCTCGCAGAGCTCCGGCGCATACTCCGCAGGCGTGATGCCGAGGACGAGCACCGGCAGCGTGATGCCCGCCGCACGCAGCTCGCGCACCTCGTCGAGGCAGGCGACGGCGAGGTATTCCACGCCGATTTCCTCCAGCCGCCGCGCCACCGTCACCGCGCCGTGACCGTAGGCATTGGCTTTCACCACGCCCAGGAAGCGGCAGCCCTCCGGCAGCTTCGCGCGCATATTCCTGACGTTTTCTTCAAGGGCGGCGAGGTCGATCTCCGCCCAGGTTCTCTTTTGCGTGTCGTTCATAGGGTCTCCTTTACGTTATTGTCCAGTTGCGAAACGTTGCGGTCATGACCGCAGCGCCGTTTTCATCCATGATCTCCGCGCACAGCGGCGTGTTCTCCTTCGACAGCCACAGCGTCATCACCGCGCCGTCCTCCAGCCACAGCCGCGCCGTCAGGCAGTCATCCTCCCGCCACAAGAGCTCCTCATAGCCCCAGCGCATCGCCCGAAGCATGGCGGGCGATGCCGTGACGGGCGTGAGCCCCGCGATCGAGCCGACACTGAGCCGCACACCGTCGTAGGAAAGCTCCGTACCCAGCGCGTCAAAGTGCGCTTGCACGCCCGCGATCAGCGCCGGCTCGATAACCGTCACCGTGCAGCCGTCGGCATCCGACGAAACGGAAAACTCGTATTCCGCCACCGTCTCGCCCATGTCCACGTGCAGCGAAAGCTCCGTTTCCACGGTCTGCGCCGCCGCGAGGCTTTCCCGAAAGGCTGCAAACTCTTTGGTCAGCTTGGCCTCCCGCTGCCCGCAGCCCGTCAGCAGCAGAAGGGGTATCATCAGTGCGCAAGCCAGTGTTTTGCGCATTGATTTGTCTCCTTATTTTTCGATAATTTCCCGCTGCGCCAGCATGAGCGTGCCGAGCATGACCGAGGGTGTCACGGCATATTCACTCATATTCTCCGCCGCGATATCGCCCGCGCGGGCGTGCAGCCAGCAGGCTGTGACCACCGCTTCGCGGAATTCCGTTTGCCCGAGCATTCCGGCGATGATGCCCGTGAGAACGTCCCCGCTGCCGCCCCGCGCCATGCCCGCATTGCCCGCCGCGATGGCATAGACCTCGCCGTCCGGAAAGGCGATCAGCGTCCGGTGACCCTTGAGCACGAGCGTGCAGCGGTGCGTCTCCGCAAAAGCGCGGGCATCGGCGAGCCTGTCGCCGCTGCGCTCCGGCCAGAGCCGCGCAAACTCGCCCTCGTGCGGTGTCAGCACGAGCTGCGCTTCCGTTTTGTCCGCCAGCGTCATATCCTCCGCGAGCGCCCACAGCGCGTCCGCATCCAAAACGAGGATGCCCTTCCACGTTTCGAGAAGCCGGCGCGTCACGGCTTTCACGCCCTCCCCGCGTCCGAAGCCGCAGCCCGCCGCGATGACATCCATGCCCGCGCAGCGCTCCGGCAATTCTCCGATTGCGCTCTCCGCCATGCGCCCGTTTTCGTCCGACGGGAGCGGAAAGGGCATGGCCTCGTCGTTCTTGACCGCCTCGATGGCGTAGATCGCCTCCGGAACACCGAGGTACACCAGTCCCGCTCCGGCTGCCACCGCCGCATGGGAACACAGGCTTGGCGCGCCCGTATAGCCCACAGAGCCGCCGAGAAGCAAGACCTTGCCGTAATCGCCCTTGTGGGTCTCCGGTTTCCGCTTCGGAAGCCGCACATTGCCGCGCACGACATGAAGATGCGCATCCGCGAGAACGGCATCCGGAAGCTCAAGCCCGCAGCTTTGCCGTTTTTCACAGTCTACGCAGCGCTTCGCTGCATTATGTCCGCCCTCGTAACAGGGCAATTCGGCAAGGAACATCGCTCTTTTTCTCCCCTGTTTTGTTGATTGTATTTGAAATTATAAACTCGCCGTTTTCATTCGTCAATTTTATTGCGCATTTTTTTATTTTGTGGTATAAATATAGTTTAGTTTAGTATATTCTTTTCTTTCACAAAGGAGTTGAAACGGATGAAAGAAATGCTGGAAAAGCTGCGCGAGGAGTCGCTGGCCGCGATCCGCAGTGCGGACGGTCTGGAAACGCTCGAAGCGCTGCGCGTGAAATATCTGGGTAAAAAGGGTGAAATGACCGCCGTTTTGAAGCAGATGGGCAAGCTCTCGGCCGAGGAGCGTCCCGTCATGGGTCAGCTCGCCAACAAGGTCCGCGAGGAGATGACCGAGGCGCTCGACGAGGCGAAGGCACATCTCGCGGAAAAGGCCATGGAGCTCAAGCTCAAAACCGAGCGTCTGGATGTGACCGTCCCGGGCACGCCCGTGCTGCAGGGACATCAGCACCCTCTGAACATGGTGCTGGACGAGGCCAAGGAAATCTTTATCGGCATGGGCTTCTCCATCGCCGAGGGCCCCGAGGTCGAGTGGTCGGAGTACAACTTCACCAAGCTCAACACGCAGGAGGGTCACCCCGCCCGCGACCGGCAGGACACCTTCTATTTTGACGATAACGACGAGATCTGCCTCCGCACGCAGACCAGCCCCGTGCAGGTGCACGTCATGGAAACGCAGCCGCTCCCCATCCGCATCATCTCCCCGGGCCGCGTCTACCGCAAGGATGAGGTGGACGCTACACACAGCCCCATGTTCCACCAGCTCGAGGGTCTGGTCGTGGACAAGGACATCACCTTCGGAGACCTCAAAGGCTGCCTGAACACCTTAGTCCGGAAGCTCTACGGCGAGGGTACCCACACCCGCTTCCGCCCCCACCACTTCCCCTTCACCGAGCCGAGCTGCGAGGTGGATGTCGAATGCTTTGAATGCCACGGCAAGGGCTGCCGCGTGTGCAAGGGCGAGGGCTGGATCGAGCTGCTCGGCGCGGGCATGGTGCATCCCAAGGTGCTCGAGGGCTGCGGTATCGACACCAGGAAATACTCCGGCTTCGCTTTCGGCGTGGGCGTGGAGCGCATGACCATGATGCGGCTGAACATCAGCGATCTGCGTCTGCTGTTTGAAAACGACACCCGTTTTCTGGAACAGTTTTAAGGAGGCGGCAGCATGAAACTTTCAAGAGAATGGCTGAACGACTTCACGAAAGTCACTGTCAGCGATAAGGAATACATCGACCGCATGACCATGACCGGCTCCAAGGTCGAGGGCTTCGAAAAGACCGGCGCGGGCATCAGCAAGGTCGTGGCGGGCAAGGTCACCGCGATGGAGCGCCACCCCGACTCCGATCACCTCTGGATCTGCCAGCTCGATGTCGGCGGTAATCGCGAGCTCACCATCGTCACGGGCGCGCAGAATGTCTCCGTGGGCGACATGGTCCCCGTCGCGCTCGACGGCTCCACGCTGCCCGGCGGCAAAGAGATCCACACCGGCGCGCTGCGCGGTGTCACGAGCGAGGGTATGCTCTGCTCGCTCGGCGAGCTGGGTCTCGACCTGCACGACTACCCCTACGCTGTCGAGAACGGCATCTTTATCCTGCAGGAGCCCTGCCATGTCGGGGACGACATCCTCGACGTTCTCGGTCTCGGCGACACCGTGGTGGAGTTCGAGATCACGAACAACCGCCCCGACTGCTTCTCCATCATCGGCCTCGCACGCGAGACCGCTGCCACCTTCGACACCGCGCTGACCCTGCACACGCCCGAGGTCAAGGGCGGCGGCGACAGCATCCGAAACTACCTCACCGTGCGCATCGACGAGCCGAAGCTCTGCCCGCGCTACACCGCCCGTATGGTGAAGAACATCAAGATTGAGCCGTCTCCCGCGTGGCTGCGCCGCCGTCTGCGCGCCGTGGGCATCCGTCCCATCAACAACATCGTGGACATCACGAACTACGTCATGCAGGAATACGGCCAGCCCATGCACGCCTTTGACTACTCCTGCGTCGGCGGCAGTCAGATCGTCGTACGCAAGGCGAAGACCGGCGAGACCATCACCACGCTCGACGGCAACGACCGCAAGCTCACCGAGAATATGCTCGTCATCGCCGACAGCGAAAAGCCCATCGGCGTGGCGGGTGTCATGGGCGGCGGCAACTCCGAGATCGTGGACAACACCAAGACCATCGTGTTTGAGTCCGCGAACTTCAACGGCACCTCCATCCGCAAGACCTCCATCGCGCTCGGTATGCGCACGGATGCCTCCTCCAAGTTTGAAAAGGGTCTCGACCCCGAGGGCACCATCCCCGCCGTGCAGCGCGCCTGCGAGCTGGTGGAGCTGCTCGGTGCGGGCGAGGTCGTGGACGGTATGATCGACGTGGTCGCCGAGCCCGCCGCCGTTAAGACTGTGAAGCTCGAGCCCAAGCGCGTCAACCGTCTGCTCGGCACGAAGCTGTCCCCCGAATATATGGTCAAAGTCCTGGAAAAGCTGGGCTTTAAGGTTAAGGGAGACGACATCCTCGTTCCCTCCTGGCGCAGCGACATCGCCCACTTCGCCGATGTGGCGGAGGAGGTCGCCCGCTTCTACGGCTACGATGTGATCACGCCGTCCATGTTCGCCGGCGATGCCGTCATCGGCGGCTTCACTCCCAAGCAAGTCTTTGACCGCCAGCTCACCGCCCGCTGCCGTGCGCTCGGCTTTGACGAGATCCTCACCTACTCCTTCGGCAGCAAGGCCGTCTGGGACAAGCTGCGTCTGCCCGCCGATTCCCCGCTGCGCAACGCCTTTGTCATCCAGAATCCGCTCGGCGAGGACACCTCCGTCATGCGCACCACGCCGCTCGGCTCCATGCTGGAGACTGTGGCGACCAATATGTCCCGCCGCAACCTCACCGACCGCCTGTACGAGCTGGCGACCGTCTACCCCAAGAGCAACGAGGAAGGCAAGCTCGCCGACGAGCACGCCTATCTCACGCTCGCCATGTACGGCGAGGGCGCGGACTTCTATGCGCTCAAGGGCTGCGTGGAGGAGATCCTGAAAGGTCAGCGCGTGGAGGGCGTGCGCTACGCGGCACAGAGTGGCGACCCCAGCTTCCACCCCGGCCGCTGCGCGGAGCTTTTCGTGGGCACGGAGCTCATCGGCAAGCTCGGTCAGATCCACCCGCTCGTCGGCGGGAACTTCGGCTTCACCTCCGACGTCTATTATGCGGAGCTGGATGTCCGCAAAATGCTGGCGCTGCAGGCACCCGAGCACAGCTATCAGCCGCTGCCGCGCTTCCCCGCCCTCAGCCGCGACATCGCCGTGGTCTGCGCAGAGGACATCACCGCGGGCGAGCTCATGGATACCATTACCGCCGCGGGCGGTCAGTATCTCGAATCCGTGAAGCTGTTCGATGTCTACACCGGCTCTCACGTCGCCGAGGGGCAAAAGTCCGTCGCGTTCAATCTTGTGCTGCGCGCCAAAGATCAAACGCTGACCGATGACCACGCCGATGAGACCGTAACCGCCGTTCTGGACGCTCTCAAGTCCCACTTTAACGCCGTCATTCGCGGGTAAGTAACATTTATGTAACACAAATTTAATAATTCGTAGCTTTCCTATCAAAAAATTTATGTTATAATACGGGAGGATAAGGAGGGATAACCATGGAAGAATCGACCCGTAAATTCAAAGTTCTCGATCACAGCGCGGAGATCCACGAGGTCTTGTCGAGCGTCTATAACTCGCTGATCATCAAGGGTTACAACCCCATCAACCAGATCGTGGGTTATATTCTTTCGGAGGACCCGACCTACATCACTAACTACAACAACGCCCGCACCCTGATCTGCCGTCTGGATCGGGACGACATCCTGCAGGAGCTTGTTTCGAGTTATCTGCAAAAGTAACAACCAGAAAATGCCGGACGATTTTTTCTCTCGTCCGGCATTTTTATGCTTGACAATCTGGAATTTTGGGTTATAATAGCCATTGCGTTTAGCGGGATTGTGTAAAGGTAGCACAGCGGACTCTGACTCCGTATGTGAGGGTTCGAATCCTTCTCCCGCTGCCATTTTTGGAAAGCCTGAAACCACAACGGTTTTGGGCTTTTTTCTTTTATTTTCAATGCTCTCCGGTGCATTGTGTTTTCATTATATTATAATCGGCATACAAAATATTGAGGCTCAAAACATCATTTTTGAAATGAAAATGCTAACGAAAATGCTAATGAAACTCATCGGAAATTCCGACAAATTGAAGTTTTCGCATAAGGAAAGTGAAACTCAATTAAAAAATACTCAAATATTTTTTAATCAAGCGAATACAACTAAACAAACTAGTTTATTTAGTTTTAGTTATGAAAACGACCCCGACATGGTACGCATCGTTGAGAGGCGCGTCGGGGTCTGTATCATTTACTTACTTTTTTTTACGCCGACTCGTCCAGTGCAGCCCACACCGCAGCTCCGCACTCACCGTCTGTGGTAAGACCGTTCTGCTTCTCGAAGTCAATCACGTCGTCCTGCGTGGACTCGCCGAAGTCGCCATTGCACGGAAGAACAAAGCCAAGACCAAACAGCTTACGCTGGAGGTAGAAAACCTCTCCGCCGAAGCTGCCGAGTTTCAAAACAGTATGCACAGGCTTCTTCTCGCCGAAC
>JAZUEL010000084.1:0-2332 GCA_045640125.1 Oscillospiraceae bacterium | reverse complement strand
TTTCGCCTCTTTCGCGGCGGCATAGGTTTCCTCGTCGCCCTTGACGAACCAGTTCAGCAGACCCAGACGGTAAGCCTCCTCGCCGGTGACCATGGTGTTGAGCATGGAAAGCTCCTTCGCCTTGGACGGGCCGACGATGTGGCAGGCGCGGATCATGCCGTTGGCACCGGGGATGATGCCGAGACCGACCTCGGGGAAGGACACCGTGGTACGCGGACCTCCCACGCGGAAGTCACAGCTCAGCGCCAGCTCAAAGCCGCCGCCGAAGGCAAAGCCGCTGACCGCCGCAATGGTGGGAATGGGCATGGATTCGAGCAGCTCGTTGATATCCTTGGCGAGCTGGCAGATGTCGCGGGCGGTGCGGGGGTTGACCTCCAGCATCTCCTTGAGGTCTGCACCCGCGGCAAATGCCTTGGGCAGCCCCGCCATGATGAGCACACGGGCGCTCTCATCCGCCAGGACTTCCTGAATGGCAGCCAGCATATCCCGATTCAGCGGGGCATACAGGGCGTTCAGAGCCTTGGGGCGGTTGAGCTTCAGAATGGCGATTCCCTGCTCGTCAATGTCAAGCAGGACATTTTCATATTCTTTGTGCAGCATAAGTACTTCCCTTTCCTTATTCCGCCGGAATACTCTGACCGCCATCACAGAGGATGTATGTTCCGGTCATATAGTTGAAGGAGTCGGAGCACATGGCAAGCACAGGGCCGGCAATCTCCTCGATGGTGCCGAGGCGACGCACGGAGGTGGCCTTGGACTGCTGCTTGTAATAGGCAGTCTCCTCGCCGTTTTCGTCGATGAAGAATTTCTCGTTCAGCGGCGTCACGACATAGCCCGGGCAGATGCAGTTGCAGGTGATGTTCTCGCGGCCGAAGTTGTTCGCCATGGTGCGCGCCAGAGACAGGCAGCCTGCCTTGGATGCGCCGTAAGCGACCACGCCCTTGCCGCCGATCAGACCGCCGACAGAGGCGGTGATAATGATCTTGCCGCCCTTTTTGCCGTTGGTGGCGTTCTGCTTGATCATCTGACGGGCAGCCGCCTGGCAGAACATGAAGGTGCCGGTGAGGTTGGTGGCGATGACCTTTTCAAAGTCGCCCACGGTGTACTCGGGACGACCCTCGCGGGTCTCGACGATGAGCGCGGTGGGGCCGGCAACACCGGCGTTATTGATGAGGATATTCAGCTCGCCGAATTCCTCAACAGTCTTGTCAATGACCATCTGGACGTTCTCCATCTTGGAGGAGTCCGCAGCGATGCCGAGGGCGCGGCCGCCCTTGCAGTAGTTTTCGTTCAGGTCGTCCACAGCGTCCATGACCTTGGACTCGGTGCGGGCGGTGATGACCACGTTGCAGCCGTAAGCGGCCAGCGCGCAGGCCATACCGAAGCCGAGACCCTGCGTGCCGCCGGTGATGATGGCGGTCTTGCCGGTGAGGTCAAAGCTGGGGATGCCCATCTTGCGATTGAGATGTTCAGCCATGGTACTCTGCCCTTACGCTTTCTTCGCCGCAGCAGCCTTGGCGGCATCGAACTTGGCGAGCATGGCGCGAGGCGTATTGGTGGCGCGCTCGTAGCGGGGGCATTCCTCGTAGCCGGGCAGACCCGCCAGATACTTCGCGATCTTCTTGAGCTCCTCGAGGTCGTAACGGCTCATGAGCGTGATCTCCTCCATCAGAGGCGAGCCGCCGCCGTGGACACCCGCCACAGCCTGTGCGCCTTCGAAAGCGTCGCAGAGCTTGGTCTCCATCATGCGCATAACGCGATGGGTGTCTTCCGCGGAGTAAGCGGGGTTGCGGACGATGTATTTGTTGCAGAGAGCACCGACGTTGTCTTCTTCCATGAAGAAGTTTTCCTCAGTGGGCAGAGATGCGCACACGCCGCCGCAGAGGTCGGCAAGGATCTCGTACTCGTGGTAGATGTTGTGACCGGCAAGACGACGGCCGGCGTTGGTGAGGATCTCATCGGGAACCCACTGGCCGGAGGGGAACTCGACGGCGCGGTGAGCGGACTGCTGACCGGCGGCGAACACGAGCTCGGCGGTCTGGATGATGTCGCAGAGCTTGCCGCGGACATGGGATTCCTTGGCGATGTCGTTCACATCGGCGACCAGCGCGGCCTGGGAGGCAATGACCTCAGAGACAGCGGTCTTGCAGCCGGTGTAGGAGTGGCGATGATAGTGGGCGAACATCAGAGCGAGGTAGCCGGCATAACGGCAGACGCCCTCGTTGTCGCGGCCGCACATGAACACGCGCTCATAGGGAACAAACACATCGTCGAACACGGTCAGAGACTCCACGTCGCCGATCTTCGCCCAGGGAGCGTCGAGGTGCTTGCG
>JAZUEL010000083.1:0-9231 GCA_045640125.1 Oscillospiraceae bacterium | reverse complement strand
CGCCGCACCATCAGAACGATCAGCAGAATGAAAATCAAATCATACAAATAAGGCCAAAGCAAGCGTATCACTCCTTTGCGTTGATTATATATGCTTGCCGCGGCAAAAGCAAGAGAGGTTTATGAATTATGGAAATGCTCGAATGTCTGGAAAGCCGCCGCAGCGTGCGGCGATTCAAGGAGGAAGCCATCGCGGAGGGGACCATCCGCGAGCTGGTGCGGCGTGCGTCCTATGCGCCGAGCTGGAAAAACAGCCAGACGGTGCGCTGGGTGCCGGTGACGGATAAGGCGCTGATGCAGAAGCTGGCGGAGGGGCCCGCGCTGGGACATCCCGGCAATCAGGGCATTTTGGACAGCGCCCCGCTCGTGATGATCGAGACCTGCATCTCCGGCCGCTCCGGCTTTGAGCGCGACGGCAGCTACTCCACGCCCAAGGGCGACCGCTGGGAGATGTTCGACGCGGGCGTCGCCGCGCAGACTATGGCGCTCGGCGCGTGGGAGCTGGGGCTCGGCAGCGTCATCATGGGCGCGATCGACACCGTCGCGGTGGCGGAGGTCATCGGTCTTGCGCCGGAGCGGACGGTCTCGTGCATGATCGCCATCGGCGTGCCGGATCAGGAGCCGCTGATGCCCAAGCGCAAAACCGTGGATGAGCTTTTGAATTAAAGTAAAACGTGGAAGGTCATTCGGCCTTCCACGTTTCTTTATCAAAGGCTGCGTAGCGTTCCTCGATCTTGTATCCCTCGGGGTTGGGGTAGACGCGGCAGCGGAGACCGCGCAGCGCATACGCGCCGAAGCTCGGGTCGAGGACGCTGTCGGCAATCAGCACGTTGCAGTTCGATTCGTCCCAGCCGTAGAGCGTTTTGATGCCCGCCTCGGGATACCACCAGCCCATCTGGCAGCTCACCACGTCCCGGTCCCCGCCGGAGCGAAGCTCCGCTTTCTGCGTGATGCGCCCTTTTTCCGTCTCGATCCACACCCAATCGCCGTCCGCGATGTCGAGCGCCTCGGCGGTTTCGGAATGGAGGATGCAGACGGGGAAGGGCGCGAGCTTGCGGAGATTGGGGATCTGGCGGTTTTCGGAGATGAAATAGCCCTTTTGCCGCCGTCCGGTGGTGAGGATGAGCGGGAGCGTTTCGTCCTCGGGGTACTCGGTGTAGTCCGGCAGCGGATCCATGCCGAGCGATGCGAGCGTTTCGGAATAGAGCTCGATGCGGCGGCTGGGAGTGTTGAATCCGCCCCGCAGCTCGTATTTGCGGAAGGTCGGCGCGACGGCGACGTGACCACGCGCTTGCAACTCCTCCAGCGTCATGTCGCCGTATTCGGGGTGATTTTTCCGCAGGACGGCAAGCTGGCTGTCGAGCAGCTCCGCCGTGTTGTCCGCGCCGTAGTCCAGACCCAGACGGCGGCACAGCTCCATGAACACCTCGCCGTCCGAGCGGCGTTCCGCCACGCGGGTCAGCTTTCGCTGCGCCAGCGCGACGTGCTCCGCCATGGCGGGCATGGGGTAGACGTTGTCGATTTCCATCCAGCTCGCCGCGGGCAGCACGATATCGCACAGCGCCGCCGTGGGGGTCATGAACTGATCCATGCACACGGAGAAGTCCAGCGCCATGAGGTCACGGTAGGTCTCCTTCGCGTCCGGCACGCACAGAAGTGGGTTGCTGGCGAAGATGAACGCGGCGCGGATGCGGTTTTCGTCCGTGGTCGGCATGGAGCGGAGGAGGGGCAGAATGTGGGCATAGGGGGAGGTGGCAAACTCCGCGCCGAAGCGCTCGCTGCGGTCGAATATGTCCCACAGGGGGTCTGCCTCGGGGCACAAGTCCTCTCCCTCGCAGAAGCCGCCGGGGATGTCCCAGCTTCCGAGCAGGATCGGGATCATCGCCATGGCGCGGATGGTGCCGAAAGCGTTCGGCGTTTGCTCCACGGCGCAGCCCCAGTCGAGTCCCACGGGGCCGCATTCTCGCAGCAGCGCCACGCAGCGGCGTATGTCGTCGGGGGCAAGGCGGCAGATTTTTGCCGCACGCTCCACCGTCCAGCCCCTGCAGCGCTCGCGCAGCTCGTCCAGACCCTTGCACCAGCGATAGACGAAGTTGTGATCATACCAGCCATTTTCCAGAAGCTCGTGCAGAATCGCCAGCGCCAGCGCGCCATCCGTGGCGGGCTTGATGCGCAGCCACAGGGCGCAGTCGCGGGTCAACTCCGTTTCCAACGGGTCGATGACGATGAATTTCGTGCCGTGCTTCTGCGCCTCGCGCACGTTCCACATGAGCTTGCCGTCGGGGCCGGAGTTGACGGGGTTCGAGCCCCAGAGCAGAACAACGCCCGGCCATGTGCCGCTGTAATAGTCCGTGACGGCGTAGCTGCCGCAGCTGAGCATCATGGCGTTGACGCGCGGACCGAAGCAGATCGCCGCACCGGTGGATGCCATATTGGGCGTGCCGAGGACATTGGCGAAGCGGGCGACCTGATTTTTCAGATGCCGCCCCGTGCCGGTGATGACGGCGAGCGACTTTGCGCCGTACTCGGTTTTGAGCGTGGTGTATTTTTCGCAGATTGTGTCCAGCGCCTCGTCCCATGAGATGCGTGCCCACTTACCCTCGCCGCGCGCGCCGATGCGCTTGAGCGGGTAATTGAGGTGCTCGGGGTGGTAGAGAAGCTGCACACCGCTTCCGCCCTTGGGGCACATCTTGCCGTGATTCAGCGCGCCGTTCGGGTCGGGGCGCAGCTTCGTTACGCGCCCGTCCGTCACGGTGGCGATGACGCTGCATCCGCCGTGGCAGGCGTAACAGGAGGTTTTAAGCTCTTGTGTCATAAAGAATATCCTCCCTGCGAATTTTATTCCAGTCAAATTGAGGCACGAGCTCCTGTGCCTGCACGGGCTCCGGCCTGTCCAGTAAGCCCGCGAGATGCGCCAAAAACCCCACAAGCTGCTCCGGCGTGTACTGCTTTCGCAGCTCCTGTGTGGACAGCGAGCCGAGGCGTTTTGACATTTTGTTTGCGCCGGTCGTGATGAGCGGGGCGTGGGCGTAGTCGGGCGGCTCTGCGCCGAAAAGTTCGAACAGATAGAGCTGCTTCGGCGTGCTCGTCAGAAGATCGCGCCCGCGCACCACGCGGCTGACCCCCATGACGGTGTCGTCGTAGCTCACGGCGAACTGATACGCGAACACGCCGTCGGAGCGGCGGATGATGAAGTCGCCGCCGTCGCGGGCAAGATTCTGCGTGAACGCGCCATAGTGCTCGTCCTGCACGGTGATGTCCCGATCGGGCACGCGCAGCTTCCACGCAGGCTTTTTCCCCTGCCGCAATAGCTCGCTTTTCTCTGCGTCCGTCAAATATGCGCAGCGGCACGCGGGGTCATGGGTCAGCTCGCCCGGGTGCGGCGCGGAGGCCGCCAGACGTTCGGCGCGAGAGCAGAAGCAGGGATAGATCAGCCCCTGCGATTGCAGCTCGGCAAAGGCGGCTTCGTACAGCGCGGTGCGCTCGCTCTGGCTGTAAGCCGGATCGGGAAAGCCTTCTTCCCAGTCGAGACCGAGCCAGCGCAGGTCGTCCGCGATGGCTTCGGCGTATTTGGTTTTGGAGCGGGCAGGATCGAGATCCTCCATGCGGAAGATCATGCTGCCGCCGAGGGAACGGGCATCCAGCCATGCCAGCAGCATGGAAAGCAGGTTGCCGAGGTGCATATAGCCCGATGGACTGGGCGCAAAGCGTCCTGTGATTGATTTTCTCATAAAAATAGATTATAGTGGATTCTGCAAAAAGTAAAGCAGAAAGAGCGAAAACTATGAAAAAATTTGTCTGTCTGTGTCTGGCGGCGCTGATGCTGCTGTCGCTGTGTGCCTGCGGGAAGAAAAAACAGGAGCCGGAGCTCGTCTATGTGGATGAGGGTCCCGTGGAGGTCACGGAGCAGCCCGTGCAGGACTGCGTGCTGCTGTTCTCCGACGGCTGCGCGGAGCGGGATATGACGGTCTATGCCCGTCTGGCAGCGTGGGCGCAGGAGGCGGAGTGGAGCTATCTGCGCGGCAACGTGGGGCTCGTCGATCTGGGTGGCTCGCTGCGGACGGATGAAACAGAGCGATACGATGCGCTGGATATCATGAACAGGCTCGGCTATGACGCGGCGCTGATCGGCGAGCGGGATTTGAGCCTCGGCGTGAGTTGCGCGGTGCAGGCGGCAAATGCGACGGATTTTCCGCTGCTGTGCGGGGATCTGATCGAAAAATCGACCGGCGACCCCGTGCTGGATGCGTGGACGATGGCGTGGCACGGCGGGCGCTGCATCGCGTACATAGGCTGGTGCGCCGCGCAGGACGGAACGGGCTTTGAACTGACGGACGGGGAGCTGAGTTACGCTTGTACCGCCGATGCCGTCGCGGTGCAGAACGCCGTTGATGCGGCACGGAATGCGGGCGCGGGACTTGTGATCCTGTTATGCGGCGGCGGCAAGACGGCGGCGCAGACCCTGCTGGAACAGGTGACGGGCGTGGATGTCGTCGTGGACGGAAGCGGCATGGATTCGGATGTGCTGATGGACGCGGAGGGCGTGTCCGTGGAGTTTTTGGGCGTGGAGCCCGGGGCTGTCGGCTCGCTGCGTCTGGACGAGACGGAGGGCTCTTTGGAGCTTCTTTCGGAGGTGCTGCCGGAGAACACGGACGGCACAATGTTGGATTACTTGACTTCGCTGGGCTATGAAACGGAAGCAACGGACGAAACGGAGGAAGCGGGATGAGAGCCATGCGCCGGGCGGATCGGGAAGTGACTGACGCGGCAAAAATCGAGGAGATCGTGCAAAGCTGCGGCTGTATGCGCGTCGGCTTCAACGACGGCGGCGAGGTGTATATCGTGCCGCTCAGTTTCGGCTATGAGAACGAGAACGGACGCTACCGCTTTTATTTCCATGGCGCATCCGAGGGGCGAAAGGCGGATTTGATCCGCGAAAATCCCCGCGTGGGCTTTGAGATGGATGCGGCGTACCGCATCTACGGCGAGGGTGACAAGGCCTGCGTGTATTCTGCGGCTTTTGTCAGTGTGATCGGAACGGGGCGTATGTCCTTTGTGACGGATGAGACGGAAAAACGAGCCGGCTTGCAAGCAATCATGGAGCATACCACCGGCCGCCGTGAGTGGGAATATGATTCCGGCTGGCTGGAAAAGGTCTGCGTGATGCGGCTGGATGCGGAGGATCTTTCGGCGAAAGAACACGAGTAAGAGAGAGAACGGAGGGCTTTCGCCCATGCGGAAAGTTTTTGTCCGCCGATTGGAGCGCGGCGAATATCAGCAGGCTTTGGAGCTGGCGTGGCGGGTGTATCTGAAGTTTGAAGCACCGGATTACAGCAGCGACGGCATCGCGGCCTATTATGCCAGTATCCACACCCCGTCGTATTGGGAAAAACTCTGTGTCTACGGGGCTTTTGAGAATCATGAGTTGATCGGCATTCTTGCGACCTGCGACAAGGGCAGGCATATTGCCATGTTCAGCGTGGATGGTGAGCATCACAGACAGGGGATCGGCAAGAGCCTTTTCCGCGAGGCGCTGTGCCACTGCCCGGGACGGACGATGACAGTGCGCTCCTCGCCCTACGCTGTGGAGGTCTACCGCCATCTGGGCTTTCGCCCCACGGGACGCGAAAAGAGCGAAAACGGCATCCGCTATACCCCCATGCGCTGCCGCATCCGCGCGTTTCCGATTTTGAGAATAGGATAAGCGGGTGCATTGGCACCCGCTTAAAGTAAAACCTGCGGGACGCGAATGCGTCCCGCAGGTGCGTTTTATGGAGTATATGCGTCAGGAGGGGTCGCCGGAGGTCAGGCCCATGACACCGTCGCCGGGATCACCGAAGCCCAGAGCGCTCGTGGTGTCGAGCATGGACAGGTCGATGCCGCCCTCGGAGAGGTCGGAGGTTGCGGGATCATACGCGATGGAGGCAGCGCCTTCCTCGACGAAGGAGACAGCGGAGGACTCAATGATTTGAGGCTCGACTTCCTCGACGTACTTAGTGATGGTGCCGGTCTGCCACTTCTGCATACCTGCCGCCCAGTAGTTGACAAGGTAGTAGTCGAAGTCGCCGCATTCGGGAGCCGCGAGACCTTCACCGGCCTCGGTAGCCTCGAAGCTGCCCTCGTACTCGCCGCCGTCAAAGACGTTGATGGTGACATCGCCGTCGCCGATCACGTCGCCGACGAGCTTTGCGCCCTCATAGAGGTTGACGGTCAGGATCTGACCGGCGGGGCAGTAGATATCGCCCACAAGCTCGCAGTCCCAGAGGTTCAGCGTGAGGATGCCCTCGTTGTCGTCCACACACTCAATGGCGTATTCGCCGCCCTTGATCAGCTCAGCGCCGACCACGAATTCCTCAGTGCGGCCGTGTTCTTCCTTGAAGACGGGACCGGAGCCGGATTCCAGCGTGCCGCCGAACACGAAGCAGTAGCTGCCGGTGCTCATGGCCGCGGAGGGCATGGCCTGATGGCCGTTGAGAGCGGAGGTTTCGCCGTAGGTGTAGCAGTTGTCGAGCACGGTGATGCCGTGGTCGTGTGCGCTCATGACACCCTCGCAGTTGTTGGCCACGAACTTGGAGTCCTTCGCCATGATGATGGAGGAGCCGGCGCAGTAGATGCCGGGGGAGCCGCCCATCTCGGTGACGCAGTCGATGTTCTGCGCGGAGATGAAGCCGCCGCCGTAGTCGCTGGCCAGTGCGCCGGAGGAAGAACCGGCGGTGTGGATGACGGTGCCGTCGGCGTAGATGTGACCCATGTAGGTCACGTCAAGGCCGTGGCCCTGGGGGTTGTTGGTGTTGATGACACCGCCGTTGATGTAGATTTTCGCCTGGTTGGTGGCGAAAGCACCGTTGGCGTAGCTCTCGGGGTCGGATTCGATGGTGGGGTTGTTCAGCGTGACCACGGACTTGGGGCTGGTCGCCAAAACGTCGGAGCAGTAGCCATACTGGCTGGAACGCTCAGCGCTCAGATCGTCGTCGGAGGAGAAGCCGGCACCGTAGACATAGATGTCATCAAAGGTGTACTCGCCGCCGGAAACGTAGATCGCGGAGCCGCCGCGCAGATGGTCGCCGACATAGCGCTCGCCCTCGATGACTTCGGGAGCGGGGCGGTCGGGATAGGGCTCGCCGCAGGCGACGGAGTAGATGCCTTCACCCGCGGCTTCACCGGCGGGCTCCAGGTACATCGCGATCAGGGAGGTGAAGATGCCGCCCTTGTCCTTGACGGAGGCGGTGGAGCTGGCTTCATCGTAGCTCAGATCGAGATCGAAAGCTTCCAGCGCCTCGGCGAGGTTGAGCTCGAAGCCTTCCTCGGTCATGGCGACGGGAATGGCGAAGCTGGTCAACTCCTCGCCGTTCAGACGCAGAGTGATGGTGCCGACATTCTCGGCGACCGCAGCGCCCTCGGCGGGCTCGACCATGACGTAAGCGCCGCAATCGGTCACGGTGCCGTTGACAACAGCGCCGTCCGCGACGTTCAGCTCGGTGAGGTAGCTGGTCTTGGTGACGTTCCAGACCGCGCCGTCCTCAAGGCTCAGAACGAGCCGGCAGCCGTCGTCACGGTTCTGGTATTCGTTGGTGACTACGCCGACGGAGAGAATGTTATCGAAGGTGATAACGCCGTCGGGGATGGCGAGCTCGGAGCTGGCCAGAGAGACAGCACCGGTAAGCTCGGCAGCGGACAGGGTCACGTTCATGGTGGCGGTGTCGTCCGTGAGGGGGGTCATGGACATGACAACGTCGCCTTCGAGAGCGGTATCGTGGATGTCCACATTGATCTCAGCGGAGGCGTTGACGGAGCCGGCACCGAGGTCGTCGTTATCCTGTGCCTGCAAAAGAATGCCGGTCTTGGGAGCGGTCACAACCGCGCCGTCACCGATCTCGATGTCGGAGGAACGACCCTTGACCATGATGCCGCAGAGGTCGCCGTTGAGCTCGGTGCCCTCGCCGAGAACCTTCAGCGTGGACACAGCGCCCATCGCCTGATGGGTGACGAGACCGTAACGGTCGGAGTTGGCGATGGTGCCGTCCTCGAGGATGACGGTGCCTTCCACGGCGGCGAATGCCACCACGCCGTTATGGATGTTGAAGCGGCAGTTCTGGAAGGTGTCGATGCAGGGGCCGATGGAGTACGCGCCGTAGCCGGACTCGGTGACGTTGATCTCGCAGTTCACGCAGGTCAGATGACCGTCCGTGACAGCGTCCACACCGAGGCAGCCCCAGTTGCGGTTGTTGAACACGCAGTTTTCAAAGTACTGGGTGGCGTTGTGAACAAGGTTGTTGGAACGGGCGTTGCCGTACACGCCGAGACCCTTGGGGGGCTGGCTCATGCCGGCCATCTCGACGCTGGCTTCTTCGTTGTAGTCACCGGCATCGCAGTTGAAGGTGGAGTCATAGACCTCCAGCGTTGCCGTGCCGCCGGCAAAGGTGCAGCCGCGGACATAGCCGGAGACATTGGCGGTGACGTTACGGGCGACGAGCGTGGAGCCGTCGGTGGCGCAGAGCGCGGTGCCCTGACCCATGAAGTCGTTGCCGCCCTCGCCGTTGAGGTTGATGGTGACATCCTCGACCTCGATCTCGGCACTGCCGCCGGCACGGATGCCGGACACAGCCGCGACATCGGATTCGATGGTGACACCGGAAACCTTGGTGTCGGTGATCTCGCCGCTGGTGGCGGCGGAGAGGATGGACTGACCCTCCTGCAGGCCTTCATCGGTGATGTAAACGACGGCAGCCAGCTCGGTGGAGAGATTCACGTCCTTATCGCTGCTCTGGTAGTCGGAGGACTCGAAAATGGGGTCGACCACGTCCACGGAGACGGTGGCATCATACGCGCCCTCTTCCAGAGGCACGTTCTTGCCGCCGACGCTCAGATAGGCAGTCTGACCCTCGCCGACTTCGGCGGTCTGCTCGACGCCGTCCGCGATATAGGTGACCTTGCCGGATTCGATGCAGACGACGGAGTTTTCGCCGGAGGCCTCACCGGAAGCCCCGCCGGAGCCGCCACCGGCGGACATATCCGCTTCGGGCTTACCGGCGGCGATCCACTCGTCAAAATCGAGTGCGCCGAGGACATCAAAGAAGACCTGGATGTTGCTCGCGGCCTTGATGTCGTCCATATCCTCGCAGGCATAGATGGCGTCGGCCATCTCGACGGCGTCCTCGGGGTTGGGAGCGCCGGCTTCTGCGTAGGCATAGATGTAATCCTGATATTCGCCCCAGTCACCGTCCGCGGCAAA
>JAZUEL010000082.1:0-12887 GCA_045640125.1 Oscillospiraceae bacterium | reverse complement strand
TCCGCAGACAAACAAGCGTCCGTCTGCTCCGCGATGACTATTTCATCGACGTAATCAAAAAGCTCGGAGATATTCTCAATCAACGAAATAGCCTCCTTCCGTGAGCTTTCGGCGCAGCTTTTCCCGTCCGCGCCGAAGCCGCGACTGCACGGTGCTGACCTTCATGCCCATCGCGTCCGCGATGTCCGCTGTTGTCCGATAATAGTAGTAGTGTCGGATAAAGATCGTCCGGTCCGGCTCGCCGAGCTCGTCCAGCGTGTCGCGCAGAGCCTGCAGCTCCATGCGTCGCATGACCTCGCTTTCCGCTCCGCTGACCGGTATATCGATCTCGTCGTCTTCCAAAACTGTCTCCCCGTGTACCGCTTTTAGTGCGTCCAGCGCACGGCTACGGGCGATGCGGGAGAGGTAGGCTTTGAGCTTGTCGGGCTGAATCCGTGCCGCGTTTTTCCACAGGACGTAAAACACCTCGGACACCACGGCCTTGGCATCGCATTGCTTCATTTTGCAGGAAACGATGTTCCAAACGATCGTCCAGACGTAGGCGGTATAGCGGTCTATGATCTCGCCCAAAGCGTCCTCGTCGCCGCCGCGCATGGCGGATGCAAGCTCGTTATCGGTTTTCAAAATGTTTGGCATTTGGTCACCACCTTTGTGAGCGCTCACCCATAATAACGAAGCAAACACCGCTTTGCGTGCATAAAAAAGCAAACTCACGCAAATTTAGCGTGGGCTTGCTCATAACCGCTTTTTCAAATATCGTGCACAGGGCTTTTCGATGCCATAAGTACAAAGCACAGCCGCCGCGAGCGCGGCGAGCCAAACCAGTGCGGAATAGCGGCTTTGCCACGGTTGCTCATAGACCTGATTGGGCAGCTCCGCGAGGTGGCGGGGGAGATTCCAATCCACCATCCGCCGCGCTAAAAACTGATGCCAGATATAAAAATTGTAGCTGATGCCGGACAAAAAGCGCGTCACGGGATTTCCGACGGCTCTCAGCACACGGCGCGGAGCTAATGAGCCAAACAGCAAAAAGGCTGCGCCGCAAAGAGCCATCGGAAGCCGCCACAAAAGCTGCATCCGCTTGATGCTGTTGCCGTCCGGCCCAATGACTTGTCCATACATCAGCTGCAAAATGCAGGCGAAGGTCATCAGCGCCAAAAGCGGGAATACCCAGCGGCAGGAAAGCTCCCTCGTTTCGAGTTTTGCCAATAACCATGCCGCCGCCATGCCCGCCGCATATACATCCAGCAGCAGCGGAAGCTGATTGGTGAGGTAGCTCAAATCGCCGTATTTCATGGCGAGTGTCCGAAAAATCAACGCCGCCAGCGTCATCAGGCCGCAGGTATAAAAGGGCTTTCGGACATAGCAAAGACCGAGCAGCGGGAAAATCAGATAAAACTGCACCTCCACCGCCAGCGTCCACAACACGCCCTGCAATTTTGTGAAATACAGCGTCTCGCGGAACAGGTTGTGCGTAAAGCTCAGGTGCGCCAATAAGTCACGGACGGCGGCGGGAGCATCGGCATACTGTCCTGTTGGGATCGCCCACGCGAAAAAGGAGAGCAGCACGGCGAACAGATAGCTCGGCACGATGCGGATGAAGCGCTTTTTGTAAAAGTCCACGCCGTCCGGTTTGTCACCCCGCCCCTGCGCCCACCGAGCGTAGGGCAGCGCCAGCAGAAAGCCGGACAGCACCAGCAGCATATCCACCAGCATATAGCCGTTGCGGACGGTCTGCTGCAGGTCGATATGTACACCGCCGAGGTCAAAGCCCGGGTCGAGCCAGCTGAGCTGCCAGAAATGATACCACGCGATCAGCGCAATGCACAGCACGCGGAACAGGTCGGCCGCCGGAAGATAGTGCCGCTCCTTCACGGCTTATACGCAACGCAGCGGCATATCTTCACACCCTGCGCGTGGAATTTTTCCTCGTAATTCGTCATGATACCGACAGGCCCGTTTTCGTGGCGGTCATGGGTGACCTCGTCGAGACGAAAGCCTGCCTGCTCGAACTGCACCAGCGAGTAATCGAACAGCGGCACCTGATCGGTCTTGAACTCCACGCGCCCGCCGGACTTCAAAAGCTCCATGTAGGCGGGCAGAAAGGTCGGGCTCGTCAGACGGTGCTTCGCCTCGCGCACGCGCGGCCACGGGTCGGGGAAATTGATGTAGATGACATCCAGCTCCTCCGGCGCAAAGACCTCGCGCAGCGCTGCCGCGTCCATATCCAGAAAGCGGACATTGGGGATGCTCTCCCGCAGGATCCGCTCCTCCGCCATCACCATGGCGTTCTGGTCTTTTTCCACGCCGATGATGAGAGCGCTCGGACTCTCCTGCGCCGTTCCGGCGGTGAAGCGTCCCTTGCCGCAGCCGATCTCGGCGCGAAGCTCCGTGAAGTCGGGGTATTCCGAAAGCCAGCAGCCCTTATTATTCTCCGGCTCAAACACCTGCACCGCCGAAGCCGCTTCCAGCCGCGGGATGAGGTTCTTTTTCCGTCTCATTCTCATTGTAATCACTTCCCGTGCTTATTTTAGCAAATCACATCGACAATCGCAAGATGCCGCTTGCCATGTATGATATAATTGTTAGTGTATTATTCAAACTGTGTTAACAGTTTTTTCATCTGCGTTTCAGCAAGTGGCTTTACACTGGTTGCAATTCTTCGCAGGGAGGCGATCGTTTGCTCGAAGTCAGTCATCTCACCAAACAATACGGCTCGCACTGCGCCGTGGAGGATCTGAGCTTCACGGTGGAGGATGGGTTCGTTTACGGATTTCTCGGGCCTAACGGGGCGGGGAAGTCCACCACCATGAACATCATCACCGGCTGCCTTGCCGCGACGAGCGGCACCGTGACGGTGGACGGCTATGATATTTTTGAAAATGCCATGGATGCCAAGCGCCGCATTGGGTATCTGCCGGAGATCCCGCCGGTTTATTCCGATATGACACCCGTGGAGTATCTGAATTTTGTCGCGGATGCCAAGGGCGTGGCGCGGGAAAAAAAGACGGAGCAGATCGGGCGGGCGATCGCCGTCACAGGCATTGCCGATGTGAAAGACCGGCTCATTAATAATCTCTCCAAGGGCTACCGCCAGCGCGTCGGCATCGCGCAGGCGCTGCTCGGCGACGCGAAGCTCATCATTCTCGATGAGCCGACGGTGGGGCTTGACCCTCTGCAGATCATTGAAATCCGTGACCTTATCCGTTCTCTCGGCAAAACGCACACGGTCGTTCTCTCCAGCCACATCCTCTCGGAGGTGCAGGCTGTCTGTGATCACATCCTCATTCTCAATCAGGGGCGGCTGATCGCCTGCGACACGCCGGAAAATCTGGAGAGTCACTTCTCCGGCGGCGCACAATACCAGCTCACCGTCAAAGCATTGGCGGAGGATGCCATGCAGACCTTAGGGGCGCTTTCTCATGTGCGCGGTGTTCGTCTGGAAAACGAGGCGGACGGCCGTTGTGAACTGACCGTGGACGTTGATCCCGGGGCGGAGGATATGGATTTAGCCCTGAGCTATGCGCTCTCGGATGCGAAGATGCCGGTGCTGCGTATGGAACGGCATGAAGCGAGTCTTGAAGAAGTGTTCATCAAGCTCACGGCGGAGAGTGAGCCGACTGCATCGGAAGGAGGCGAACAAAGCGAATGAGAGCCTTTTACCGTCGGGAGCTGCACAGCCAGTTCAAGGGCATGACCGGCTGGGTCTACTGCGCGTTCATGCTGCTTGTGAGCGGGCTTTTTGTGGTGTTCATCCCCTTGCAGGGCGAGCCGCGCTTTGAAGCGGTGGTCTACTATCTGCGGCTGTATTTCGTCCCCGTAATCGCCGTGCCCATCCTTACGATGCGAAGCATCGCGGAGGAGCGGCATCAGAAAACCGACACCCTTTTATATTCCCTGCCGGTCAGCATGACGAAGATCGTCTGCGGCAAATATCTCGCTGTCCTGACGGTGTTGATGATTCCGCTTTGCGTTCTGCTGCTTTATCCGGCGCTGCTTTCGCTGCTCGCATCGAGCGGCACGGTCCCGTACACGGCGGCGCTTGGCAGTGTCGTGATGTTCGCGCTGCTCTGTGCGGCCTTTGCGGCGGTGTGCCTGTTCCTGTCCTCGCTGACGGAGCACGTCGCGCTCGCCATGGCGATGAGCGTGGGCGTGGGCATTTTGCTCTATTTCATGAGCTTCCTCGAAAGTCTCGTCAGCTCGGAGCCGCTTGCGGGCTATCTGACCGTGACGGTGCTGGTGGTGATTTTCGGCAGCATTTTGGAGCGCATGACCAAGAATCTCAGCTTTTCCATGGCGCTGGCGGGGGCGCTGGAAGTGGCGTTTGTTTTTGTGTTTTTATACGGAGAGTCCATTTTTACGGGGCTTTGCGGCTCGATCGTAGGGGCGCTGGCTCTGTTCGGTCACTTTGACAGCATCGCCAATGAGATTTTTGACTGGACGGCTGTGGTGTATTATCTCTCGGTCATTGCCGTGTTCCTGTTTCTCACAGTGCAGAGCATGGAGAAACGGAGGTGGAGCTAATGAAAAAGCCGAATGTTCGGAACGTGGTGCAGAATACGAAAGAGAGCTTCCGCACCCGCCGCTTCTCCGTTGGCGCGTACAGCGTATTTGCGGTGCTGCTCGTGCTCGCCATTGCGGTGGCGCTGAATCTGGCGGTGGGGGCGCTTCCGATCTCCAAAACGCAGGCGGATATGACGGCGGAGCAGGTCTATTCTCTGTCCGAGCAGACCGAACAGCGTCTTGGTGCGCTGACGCAGGACGTGGAAGTTTACTGGATCGTCCGCGAGGGGACGGAGGACCCGACGCTGGAACAGATCCTGGCACGGTATGCGGATCATAAACACGTCTCTGTTAAGTCTGTAGATCCGGTGGTCTATCCCAATTTTGCCGCTTCCTATACGACGGAGTCCGTTTCGGATAATTCGCTCATTGTCGTGAGCGATCAACGCAGCCTGTATGTGCCGTACGATGAGATATGGACCTATTCCGATTTTGAGCAGTATCAATACTATCTCCAGTATTACGGACAGGAATACCGCGACACCTTTGTCGGTGAGCAGAAGCTCACCGGCG
The DNA here is from genome assembly GCA_045640125.1 of Oscillospiraceae bacterium. Taxonomy (GTDB): domain Bacteria; phylum Bacillota; class Clostridia; order Oscillospirales; family Oscillospiraceae; genus CAJOIG01. The sequence goes on along the minus strand of JAZUEL010000082.1, from coordinate 7,811 downwards.
CGATCGCCTACGTCACCGGCGAGGAGCTGCCTGTACTGTACTGCCTTACGGGACACGGCGAGACCGCCATGTCCGATTCGCTGGAAAGCCTTGTCACACTGCAAAACTATGAGGTGCAGGAGCTGAATCTGCTGACGGTCGAAGCGGTGCCGGACGATTGCAACATCCTCTATATCGCGGGTCCCACGCGCGACCTGACCGAGGCGGAGACCGAAGCGATCCGCGCCTATGCCGCTTCCGGTGGTAAGCTCTGCGTCACCACGGATTACACCGACGGGGTCATGCCCAATTTTGATGGGCTTCTTGCCGACTGGGGGCTTGCGGTGCAAAACGGCATCGTTCTCGATACCGACAGCCGCTATGTCAGCTACGGCTATGTCGATCTGCTGTTGCCCTCGCTTCAAAGCCACAGCATCACAAGTCCGCTCGCGGCGGACGGACTGAGCATCCTGTTTCCCGATGCGCAGGGGATCATCATGGGCGAGACAGGGGAGAATATCACCGTGTCCTCGCTGCTGAAAAGCTCGGCGAACTCCTATCTCAAAGCCGATCTGCTCGGCTCGTCGGACTACGAAAAAACCGCGGATGACCCCGCGGGCCCCTTCGTGCTGGCGGCGGCGGGTACGAACAGCCAAACGGGCGCAAAGCTCGTGCTGCTCGGCTCGGCACACTTCATGGAGAGCGATTACAGCGACATGGTCGCCGGCGCGAATCAGGATATGTTCCTCAATAGTCTCGACTGGCTCTGCGGTCACGCGGACAGCATTTCCATCCGTCCCAAGACACTGACGGTGGATTACCTCACTTTCTCCGCCGGAGCGGGGCGCGCCGTCGCGGCGCTGACCTTGTTTGTTCTGCCGCTCGCCTTCCTGCTCGCGGGTGTGGTGACGGTTGTGAAACGGAGGCGGAGCTGATGACCAGAGGAAAAAAGCTGCTGCTTCTGCTGATGATTCTGGCGCTGGTCATCGGCGCGTATTTCCTCGTGCGTGCCCTTGTGACATCGGGCGAGGAAAAACGCGCGGAGGAAGCGGCTTCCGCCGATACCGAGGCGCTGGGCGTGGGGGATTCCGATGCCGTCAGCACTCTGAGCTGGACGTATCTTGAGAAAACCGTGACGCTTGTGCCGGATGCTGACGGTGTTTGGTACTGTCCGGAGGAGCCGGCCTGCCCCGTGAATCAGAGCATCGTTTCGGATATGCGCTATGCGGTCTCGGCGGTCATCGGCGAAAAGTGCATCGAACAGGCGGAGGACTTATCGGTCTATGGTCTCGATGAGCCGGAGCTGCTCGTCACCGTGACGGCGGGGAACGTGAGCCGCCAATATGCTGTCGGCGACTATAACGCCGCGGTCGCTGCGTATTACATGACCGTGGACGGCGGGAACGACGTTTACCTGACGGACGGCACGCTGGAGGATGCGTTCTGGTATGACCTTGAAAATCTCGTAGATATGCAGTCCTCGCCTGATATGCAGACTCCGCTCTCGCTGACGGTCACGACACCGAAGCGGGAAACGACGCTGCTGTATTGTGACGAGCCTCTTTCCGTGAGCTATACGGACGCTTATGATTGGTTTTTACTGCGCGACGGAAGCTATACGCCGGTGGATACGGCGAAGGCGGAGAGCCTGTGCCGCATCCTGACGGATATCGAGTGGCAGCGCTGCGTGACCTGGGACGCGGATCAGACGGCGCAGGATGAATACGGCCTTGATGAGCCGCAGGCGGTCGCCGAGCTGCGCTATCTCGATTCCGAGGGACGGGAGCAGAGCTATACACTGAACTTCGGTGCCTATGCCGACGCGGACACGGTCTATGTCCTGCAGGAGGACAGCGGCATTCTCTACACCTGCTACGGCACGGTGCTCGATACCGTCAAAGCCCCCGATGCCGATGCTATGCTGCCGGAACAGCCTTTTGATTTCGGAACGAACACGGTCAAATCGCTCGCGCTTTCCATGGATGGTGAAAGCCGCAACTTGGACGCTGAAGATGCCGATTCCTTCCTTTCGTCCCTCTCCGGACTGTATGCAGACGGCGCGTTGGATGCGGCGGGGGAGGAGGAGCTGCTGGCTCTGACGATCACCTTTGACGGCGGCGCGGTCGATGCGCTGAATATCCGCGTGTGTGCGTATGATTCGCTCCACTGTACGATTGAGTGCGGCGGACAGCATATTCCGGTGTCCCGCACGGCGGCGGAAACGCTTGTGCAGGAAGCCAAAGAGCTGCTTCCATAAAAAATTAATCCCGCACCGTTCGGTGCGGGATTTTGTGTAGATTCAGTTTACATCGTCGAGGATACGTTTCGGGGCACGTTCGAGCTCGCGGGGATTTTCCATGAAGTGCATCCAATAGGCCACAGCACGCTCGATGTCTGCCTTGGGTGCGATGCGGCAGTCCACGCCGATGTCGATATCGAGCCAGCGGCGCACGATCAGCTTGCCGCTCTCATCCGGCTCCAGGACGGTGCGAATCTTGCCGAGGGTAATGTTGACGGAGGCGTTTCCGAAATTTTGCAGCGGCATACTGTTGGCGCGAAGGGAGGAGCGGGCGTTATCATAGATTCGCACGGAGCAGTGGCTGTTGCTGGCGCTTAAAAGGCGATGACCCCAAATGCCGTAATAGTCACCGAGCCGAACGAGCTGCACGCCGAAGCGAAGCAGAAAACGCGGCAGCAGCATGAGAAAACCGGCGGCACGCTCAGCGGCGCTGTCGGCATCGCCGGCTTTAAGCCGTTCGGTCTGCTCCAAAATGCGGTGATAAACGTCGGAGACGGTATCAGAGGGGGCGAGCTCCGCTTTGATCTGACCGGTGGCGGTCTCGCCGATGCCGAGCAGAGAAACGCTCACATCGTTGCGGGCAAAAATGTGGCTTCCGGCAATAAAACGGTTAAAATAAGGACAGTATGCGACTGTACGCGCAAAGGCGGCCGCGACCACGTGCACCAGTTCCATGTTCCGCAGCCCCTCGTGTGTTTTGCCGCTGAGCCAGCCGGACAAGGCCGAGACCTCGACGCTCTCGCGATAATGTTCCTCAGCGTCCACACGTGTACGGCGGATATAGGGCGCGAGCCGCTCGGTCGAGGGGAGCGTGCGGAGCTTTCTTCCGTCTGCACGGTCGCCGAGCTGTCGCCTTGCATATCGCTGTGCCATAGATGATCTCCGAATCCTTTCGTTGGTTTTTGCTATCATAGCACAATTTTCGGGCCGGTGCAACGGTTGCGCCGAAAGAGAAAGAAAAAGATTGACAAAAAAATAATTAAGCCTATAATCGACAATGAGGCAATATTGACAAAAAATAATTATGTCGGGTTTGCGGGGATGCAGTTTGATAAAGTATAAATAATGCTTGCAATTGGGAATGGTATCGGATATTATACATTTGAATAGATGTAGCATATAATGGAAAGATAGAATCGGATTTACCCCAAGATGTAGGAGGTGTTCGGATGGCACTGGAAGCGATGGATGCCATAGCCGTGGCGGAGGAAAAGGCGCGCCAGATCAAGCTCGTGGCGGCGCAGGACGGCAAAAAGGCTCTGCGCGAAGCCGAACAGGCGGCGCAGATCGTCCTGGCGGCGGCGGAAGCAAAGGCGGATGCCGAGGTCAAGGCTCTTCAGCATAAAGCCGATGAAAAGGCAACGGTCGATGCGCAGGTCCTTGCGTCGAATACCCGCAACCGTAAAGCGGCTATGAAAGCCCGTGCCGAGCGGAAGATGGATGAAGCGGTTTCCAAGGTCGTGGAAAGGATCGTGAAGGGCTGATATGTCCATAGTCAAGATGAAAAAACTGCGGCTCATTGCGCTGCGTTCATCGCGGGATGAGCTAATGCGTGCGCTGATGCGCTTCGGGCAGGTCGAACTGAGGGAAACGACTCTCGCAGAGCCGGAGCAGGAAAAAATGCTCAAGGCCGAAAGCTGTGACCTTGTCTCGCTGCGCACGGAGCAGGCGACGATCCAAAAAGCCATCGAGCTTCTGGATTCTTATGCGCCTGCCAAATCCGGTCTGTTCAGCGTCCGTCCCGAGGTCGCGGGCGACACGGTGCTGGATGCCGAAGCGCTCAAAAGCGACCTGCTGCTCGCCGAGCGCATCGTCGGACTGGATGAGCGCATCCGGCAATGCGATTCCGAACTCAGCGGCGTGCGCGGCATGATCGAATCGCTGCGCCCGTGGGAGGCGCTGGATTATCCGCTCGAAAGCGACGGCACCAAGACCGTCGCGGCGGTGTTCGGCACGCTCCGCGCCGAGAGTGACCCCTCTGAACTGCAGACGGCGGCGCAGACGGTCTCGGAGGATGTGCAGCTTTTTCGCGTGTCCTCGGATGCGGATCAGCACCGCTTTTTTGTGCTGTGCATGAAATCCGAGCGCGAGGATATGATCCGCGCGCTGCATGAAGCCGGCTTTGAGCCGGTGAGCTTCCCCGGACTGAAAGGCTCGGCAAAGGAAAATGTCGATGCGCGGCAAAAGGAGCTTCGTGCCCTCAATGCCAGACGCGATGCGCTGGTGGCGGAGATCGAAGACTGCGCCAAGCTACGGGACGAATTGAAGCTCGGCAGCGATCGCATGGAGCTTTCCGTGCGTCATGCGGAGGCGGTGTCGTTGCTTCGCGGAACGGGCTCGGTCGTGCTGCTGGAGGGTTGGATCCCCGCCGAGGAGGAGCCGAAGCTCGCGGAGCTTCTGGACAGCTTCGACTGCGCGTGGGAGACGGAGGAGCCGACGGAAGAGGAATACCCCGAAACGCCGGTCAAGCTCAAAAACAATGTCTTTACCCGCGCTTTGAATATGGTCACGGGGATGTACAGCCTTCCCGCTTACGGCAGCACCGACCCCAACCCCTTGATGGCACCGTTTTTCATCCTGTTCTACGGCATGATGATGGCGGACATGGGCTACGGACTTCTGATGATCCTCGGCGCGATCGTCGTGCTGAAAAAGATGCGTCCGCGTGAATCCATGCGCAACTTCGGCGATCTGCTTCTGTACTGCGGCATTTCGACCTTCCTTTTCGGCGCGGCAACGGGCGGCTTCTTCGGGGATTTTATCCCGCAGGTGGCGAAAATCATCAACCCCGACACCAAGCTTACGACGCTTCCGGCGCTGTTTACACCGCTGACGGATACGATGCCCATTCTGATCGCTGCGCTGGCACTGGGTCTCATTCAGACGATCACCGGCATGGCGGTCAGCGTCCGGAATAAGTTCCGCGCCGGTGACTGGGCGAGCGCCGTGTTTGACGAGATCACATGGTGGGTCATTCTGCTCGGTCTAGGCCTCATGGCGCTGAAGATCGGCAATGTTGCGGGCTATCCCGTGGTGCTGCTGCTCGGCTGTGCGATGCTGGTGGGCGGTCAGTTCTACCTGAAAAAGAGCTTCGGCGGCGGTCTCGTCGGTGTGCTGGTGTCCGTCTACAACGGCTCTACGGGCTTTTTCAGCGACATCTTATCCTATTCGCGTCTGATGGCGCTGATGCTCTCCGGCAGCATTATCGCCACGGTGTTCAACACGCTGGGCACCATTCCGGGCAGCTCCGTGGTCGGAAAGCTCATCAGCTTTGTGATCATTTCCGTGTTCGGAAATGCCCTCAACTTCGCGCTGAATATCCTCGGCTGCTATGTGCACGATCTGCGTCTTCAGTGTCTGGAATTTTTCGGACGCTTCTATGCAGACGGCGGCCGGCCTTTCAGCCCCATCAATCTGGAAACGAAATATGTAGATATCATCAAGGAGGAAAACTAACATGGAATTTCTCAATCAAATGGGCGGTCTGATCCTTGCTTTCCTTGGCTCCGGACTGGCGGCGGGCCTTTGCTGCGTCGGCTCGGCCAAGGGCTGCGGCATGGTCGGTGAGGCGGCATCCGGTCTGCTCTGCGAGCATCCCGAACACTTCTCCAAATGCCTGATCCTGCAGGTGCTTCCCGGCACGCAGGGTCTCTACGGTCTGGTCGTCTGGTTTATGACTATGCTCCAGATCGGTCTGTTCGGCGGCACGGGTCTGATCCAGCTCACCGGTATGCAGGGCTTCTCCCTGTTTGTGGCCTGCGTTCCCATGGCGCTCGGCGGCTGGCTGTCCGCCATCTTCCAGGGGCGTGTGGCGGCTTCTGCTATCAATGTTATCGCCAAAAAGCCCAACGACTGGTCGAAGGGCATCATCCTCTGCGTCACCGTGGAATTCTACGCCATTCTTTCTCTGCTGGTTTCCATTCTGATGATCCTCAACGCGCTTTAATGGTTTAGAGAAAGCGGTAAGAGTATGAACGGAATCGACAAAATTACCGCCCGCATCGAAGCGGATGCGGTCGCGGAGGCGGCAGCACTGGCACAGGAGACGCAAAGCCGCTGTGCGCAGATCGCCGCTGACGCGGAAAAACAGGCGCAGGAGCGCTACTGGCTTCGTGTCCGTGAGGGTATGAAGTCGGTGGAGGATCGCGCGGCGCGTCTGGCGAGTACGGCGGACATGGAAGCGAAAAAGAGCATCCTTGCCTTTAAGCAGGAAACCGTCGCATCCGCGTTTGACGCGGCGAAGAAGCAGATCCTTGCCATGCCGAAGGCGGAGTACACCGCCTTTCTGGCGGACAAAGCCGCTTCGGCATCCGTCAGCGGCGACGAGGAGCTCATTTTCAACGCCGAAGACCGCGAAAGCCTCGGTGCGGACGTGACAGCGGCGGCCAATGCTTCGCTGGCGGCTGCGGGCAGGACCGCAGCGCTCACCATGGCGGAGCAGACCGGCGATTTCAGCGGCGGTCTCATCGTGCGCCGCGGCAGCATCACCACGAACTGCACGGTGGATGCACTGCTGGAGCAGGCGCGGGAGACTATGGCCGGAGAGCTGGCAGTCCTGCTGTTCGGCTGAAATTCCTTCGTTGGGAGGAAGAACATTGTCAAATGCTAACAAAGTAAAAAACTCGGATTATATCTTTCTGTGCGCCAACATCCGCGCCCGCGAGACGCGGCTTCTGCATAAGGATCGTATGGAGAAAATGGTCGAGGCACCGAGCTACGATGAGGCGGTCAAATACCTCATCGACTGCGACTACCCCGATATGACGGGCATGGATGATGTGGAGATCGAGCGCACCATCGCCGGTCACCGCAAGCAGATCGTCAGCGAGGTGGCGTGTTTCTGCCCCGAGCCGATCATGCTGGATGCCTTCCGCATTCGCTATGACTATCACAACATCAAGGTTTTGGTGAAGTCGCACGGCGAGCACGGCAACTCCGAGCATCTCATGTCCTCCTGCGGCATCGTGGACCCCGACCGCCTGGCGGAGTGCTACCGCACCGAGGAATACGATATGCTGCCGGACTACATCCGCGACTGCCTGCGCGATGCCCGTGCAACACTGGCGCGCACCGGCGACCCGCAGCGGACGGATTTCGGCATAGACCGCGCCTACTATACGCAGCTTCTCGCCATGACACGCGAGCTTTCGGATGGCTTCTACACCGAATATGTCCGCTGGTGCATCGACGCGGCGAATCTGCGTTCGGCGGTGCGCTCGCTTCGCATCGGTTTGGATAAGGCGGTGCTGGAAAGTGCGATGATCCCGGGCGGCCATGTGGAGACCTATATGATCACGGATGCGGCGGCAGGAGAGCGCGACCTCGCATTTCTGTTTTTTGCCGGTCCTCTGCAAAAAGCGGGGGAGCTCGGTGTCGCGGCGGTGGAGGGTGCGAGTTTAACACCCTTTGAATCCGAGTGCGAAAATGCGCTGACGCGCTATCTTGACCACGCCAAGCTCGTCAGCATCGGCCCTGCGCCTGTATTGGCGTTTCTCGACGGACTGGATTCCGAGATCGTGGCGATCCGGACGAT
>JAZUEL010000081.1:0-65752 GCA_045640125.1 Oscillospiraceae bacterium | reverse complement strand
ATACAGATGAACCGAATCGGCTTTGATAACGATAAATACCTGAGAGAACAGTCGGAAAAGATCCGCGAGCGCATTTCGAGCTTCGGCGGCAAGCTGTACCTTGAATTCGGCGGCAAGCTCTTTGACGATTACCACGCCAGCCGCGTGCTGCCCGGCTTCCGCCCCGACTCCAAGGTGCGTATGCTCATGGAGATGAAGGACGAGGCGGAGATCCTCGTGGTCATCAACGCCGACGACATCGAGCGCAACAAGCGCCGCGGCGACCTCGGCATCACCTACGACCTCGACACCCTGCGCCTCATCGATGCCTTCCGCGACTGCGGACTGTACGTCGGCAGCGTCGTCATGACGCGCTACCACGGTCAGACCTCCGCCGCCGTATTCAAGACCAAGCTGGAAAACCTCGGTCTGAAGGTTTACCTGCATTACGACATCCCCGACTACCCCTCCAATGTCGCCCTTGTGCTGTCCGAGGACGGCTTCGGGAAAAACGAATACGTCGAGACCAGCCGCTCGCTCGTCGTCGTCACCGCGCCCGGCCCCGGCAGCGGCAAAATGGCGACCTGCCTGAGTCAGATCTGGCACGAAAACAAGCGCGGTGTCAAGTCCGGCTACGCCAAATTCGAGACCTTCCCGATCTGGAATCTGCCCCTGCAGCATCCCGTGAATCTCGCCTACGAGGCCGCCACCGCCGATCTGGACGACGTGAATATGATCGACCCCTTCCACCTCGAGGCCTACGGCGAAACCACCGTCAACTACAACCGCGACGTGGAGATCTTCCCCGTGCTGAATGCCATGCTCGAGGGCATCTGGGGCAAGAGCCCCTACAACTCCCCGACGGATATGGGCGTGAACATGGCGGGTAACTGCATCTCCGACGACGAGGCCTGCCGCTACGCCGCCAAGCAGGAGATCATCCGCCGCTACTATTCCGCCGCCTGCGCGCAGCGTCAGGGCATGGCGGGCGACAACGAGCTGTACAAGCTCGAGCTTTTGATGAAGCGCTGCGGCTGCTCGGCGGCTGACCGTCCCGTGGTCGCGGCGGCGCTGATGCGCGCCGGCGAAACGGGCGCTCCCGCCGTGGCGCTGGAACTGCCGGACGGCCGTATCGTCACCGGCAAGACCACCAATCTCCTCGGTGCCTCCTCCGCGTGCCTACTGAACGCCCTCAAGGCGATGGCGGGCATCCCGAAGAAAACGCAGCTCATCTCCCCCGAGGTCATCCAGCCCATCCAGCACCTCAAGATCGACCACATGGGCAACCACAACCCCCGTCTGCACACCGACGAGACCCTCATCGCGCTCACCATCTCCGCCGTGACGGACGAGACGGCATCCCTCGCCATGGATCAGCTCGGTCTGCTCGCGGGCTGCGAGGCGCACTCCTCCGTCATCCTCGCCCGCGTGGACGAGAATATGTTCTCCCACCTCGGTGTCAACATCACCTATGAGCCGGTCTACCAGACCAAAAAGCTCTATCACGGACAGTGATACAACATAGCAAAACGGCGGCTTCCGTTTTTTTCGGAAACCGCCGTTTTTGATTTTTTGTCAGCGTTTTTTCAGCACCTCGCGGTCGACCATGCCGAGGCGATTCGCCTGATTGAGCAGGGCAAAGGGCAGCAGGAACTGGTCGAAGCCGGTGTCCACGAAGTCGAAGAGCGTGTCGCACGCGAGCGCGATGGCGAGCGCCTCCCCCGGAATGCCGAGCTGCGCGAACAGCACGGTGTACGCCGTCAGCGCCCCGCCCGGGATCGGCGGTGTTGCCAGCGCCAGCACCGTCACCGTGAAGATCATCACGACGAGCCATGCCGCCGAGACCTCCACGCCGTAGCTCTCCGCGAAAAACAGGGTCACGGCGAGATAGTTCAGCGCCGTGGTGGGCTTAAACGTGACCATGCCGAGGGGAATGCCGAAGGAGGCGATGGTGTCGTCGATGCCGTACTGCTTCCGGCAGGCGGTCATATTCGTGCCGAAGGCCGCCGCCGAGGAGGCGGTGGTCAGCGCAATCAGCAGGGTCGGCAGACCCTTGTGCAGAAGGAGCAGCGGCCCGACGCGGCTGCGCAGCGACGAAAAGAGCAGCATCCCGATCACCATGATCAGCACCATGCCGATAAACACGGCGAACATCTTGCCGACACCGGACAGCACCGTGAGGGAGTCCGACCATATCATGCCCACGATCACGATGAAGATGAAATACGGCACCAGCCGACTGATAAACTCGATCAGAAACTGGACGATGTAGTTGATCTGCTCCACGGCGATCGCCACCGCCGTGGTTTTCTGCCCCAGAAACAGCATGGCAATGCCGATCACCACCGCGAGGAAAATGATCTGCAGCGTATTGCCGTCCACAAAGGGGCTGAAAATGTTTTTCGGGAAAATATCCAGCAGCATTCCAAAGAGCGCCGAAAGCTCCGAGCTGCCGCCGCTGCTCTCCGCAAAGCGAAGCGAGAACAGAGGCACGGCCAGGCAGCCCAAAACCAGCACGGCCAGAAACACCGTGCCGATGTAGCTGCCGAGCATCCGTTTGCCGATGCGCTTGAGCGTGGCGGCATCGCCTATGCCGTAGATGCCCCACGCCACCGACAGGAACACCATCGGCCCCGCGATGCAGCCGAGGACATTGAGGAAGGTATCGTGCAGCGGTGTCAGAACGCCGTCCAGCACCGCCGTCCGGAAACCGACCGGCAGCAGCAGCATCCCCAGAACGCCCGTTGCGATCGCCAGAGCAAGCGTGAGGGCAAGCCGAACAAAGGGATTGAGACTTTTCCGCCTGATACGGAAGGTATAGAGGTTTACGCCGTCCTGATAGGAAAACTCCGGCGACAAGCCCAGATTTTTCAGAACGCTGTCGCCCAGCGTACTGTGGCGTTCTCTCTCCGAGGCATAGATATTGGCGGCCGCTCCCACAACGCCGAGCTCGATATAGGGACGGAAAAAGCGCGTTCCCATGCGCAGGCACACCGCCGCGCCCTGCCCGATGGCATCCATGCTTTTGAGCAGGATCTCCTCCACCGACAGAGCATAGCGCGTCACGTCCCGCCGCGCCAGCTTCAGACCCGTCAGATACTCGCGCACACGTTCGGAGCAGGCATCCACCGTCTCCGCATTTAATATCATCTGAAATTCTTTTATTTTCGAATCCATGTGTTTCCACCCGAGCCGCTTTTTTCTTCATTCTATAATAAAGCGCCGCAAAAGGCAAGCATTTTCTTTATCAAACTAATTAATTATCGCGGTATCACGCTGCTTCGTTCCTCATTCCGGATATTCGCCGTGTAAAAGCGCCGAAAAGCCGGACGCAAACGCATATTTCCCTTGCACCGAAAACTTTCTTGTGATACAGTGAGAAAAAAAGTAGCCATTTTGTTTTTTGCTTCGTATATACAGCCGAGAAGAAAAAGGAGGCACCGTTATGGCTGAACTGAAAAAGGATTTCGATCAGAAACTTTCCGATAAACAACCCGCCGAAATGGCGGATGACGAGCTCGAGGACGTTGTCGGCGGCGTGTTTATCGCCGGTGTCCGTCCCGATGACATCACCGCCACCCCGCTGCCCTCACGCAGCGATCTGCCGAAGGCAGATGTCCTCACGCCCGCAGGCGGCGCGAAGCAGTCGGCCGGTCTGTTCCGGCTCATCTTCCGCAAGGGCGGCCGCCGCGGCGGCAGCACCGGCAATGACAATGGCTCCATGTGGATCTGAACGAACATTGACAAAAAACTCGGGACAGGTTTTTTCCTGTCCCGAGTTTTTTCATCCTGATTCAGTCTTCGTTTTTCGCAGCCAGGATCGCCGTCAGCTCGGCGGGGGTGTAGGCGTAGCGTGTTTTGCAGAAGTCGCAGACGACCTCCACCGTCTCGCCCGCCTCGATCATATCCTCCAGCTCCGCACGATCCACGCAGCGCAGCGCCTCGCTCAGCCGCTCGCGCGAGCAGCTGCAGCGGTACTCCACGGGGCATTCCTCCACGAGCTGATACGGCAGCCCCTTTAAGACCTGCGCGAACAGCTCCTCCGCGCCGTCCTCATCCAGCACGGTGGTGAGCTGATCCATGAGGAAGATGTTTTCCTCCAGTGTGTCGATCAGCGCCTCATCCGCCCCGGGCATGAGCTGCACGATGAAGCCGCCCGCCGCCTTGATCGTGCGGTCGGTGTCCACCAGAACGCCCAGCGCACAAGCGCTCGGCACCTGTTCGCTCTCGAGCAGATAGCGCGTCACATCCTCGGCGATCTCGCCGCTGACCAGCTCCGTCGAGCCGATGTAGGGCTCGCGCAGACCGATGTCGCGGCTGACGGTGAGCATACCGTTTGCTCCCACGGCACCGCCCACATCGAGCTTGCCGTCGGGGCGCAGCGGCAGCTCCACGGACGCATCCGCTATGCAGCCGCGCACGTTGCCCGCCGAATCGGACACGGCGATGAGCATACCCGTCGCCCCGCCGCCGTCGATGCGGAGGGTCAGGCTGCCCTTTTCCTCTTTCATCATATTGCCCATCAGCGACGCGGCGCAGAGCGTGCGCCCCAGCGCGGCGGAGGTCGTGGGCGTGCAGCCGTGGATGCTGCGGGCGCGCTCGATCATGTCGCGCGCGGTGATCGCCGCCATTTTTATCATGCCGTCATCGGTGATGGCGCGAAGGATTTTATCCATAGAACAACACCTCGATTTTTCTATATATTATAGCAGACTGCCCCGCCGTTGCAAGCAAAAAAGCCGAGACTCCGTTTGGAGTCTCGGCTTTTTTACCTAGATAATCTCAGCCCAGAAGATCCTTCAGGCCCTTGCCGGCCTTGAAGTAGGGGGCGGTATGAGCGGCGATCTTGATTTCCTCGCCGGTCTTGGGATTGCGGCCGACACGCGCGGCAACTTTCTTCGCACCGAAGGTGCCGAAGCCCACGAGAGTGACGCTTTCGCCCTTCTTCATGGTCTCCTCAATGGCTTCAAAAACAGCCGCGACAGCCTTGGAGGCGGCAGCCTGGCTTTCGCCGGTCTTCTCAGCAACAGCCTTGATGAGTTCAGTCTTATTCATAGTGTTTCTCCTTTTGTGTATTGTTTGTCGCGCCATATCATATCACACTGTGTCAAGAAATGCAAATTATATCTTCCATCGGGGCTTGATGAAGCCCGCAAATATGCGTTATAATAGAGCCCGATCAAACAAAAAGAGGACTTCCGATGCCATGCCGAACATCATCGAAATCGATAATTTTCTCGCGCCGGAGCTGGACGTTTACGCCCGTCTGACCGAGCATCAGGTCAAAAACCGCCGCGATCCGACGCAGGGGCTTTTCATCGCGGAGAGCCCGAACGTGATCGAGCGGGCGCTGGACGCGGGCTATGAGCCGGTGTCGCTGCTGATGGAGCGGCGGCACGTGGAGCGCCAGGCAGCGCACGTGATCGAGCGCTGCGGCGACATCCCCGTCTATACCTCGTCCCTCGACGTGCTGACGCAGCTCACGGGCTTCGCGCTCACGCGCGGCGTGCTCTGCGCCATGCACCGGCGGCCGCTGCCGGATGCGGAGGATATCTGCCAAAACGCCCGCCGCATCGCGGTGCTGGAGGACGTGATGAATCCCACGAACGTCGGCGCGATCTTCCGCAGCGCCGCCGCGCTCGGCATCGATGCCGTGCTGCTGACCCCCGCCTGCTGCGACCCGCTCTACCGCCGCGCCGTGCGCGTGAGCATGGGCACGGTCTTTCAGGTGCCGTGGGCAATCATCGGCGAGGAGCTTTCGGACTGGCCGGAAAAGGGCATAGACCGGCTGCACGCCATGGGCTGCAAGATCGCCGCCATGGCGCTGCGCGACGACTCCGTTCCCGTGGACGATCCCGCTCTCATGGCAGAGGAAAAGCTCGCCATTCTGCTCGGCACCGAGGGCGACGGTCTTGCCGCGACCACCATCGCCGGCTGCGACTACACCGTACGCATCCCCATGAGCCACGGCGTGGATTCGCTGAACGTGGCGGCTGCGTCCGCGGTCGCATTCTGGCAGCTCTGCCGCCGTCAGGAGGTGCAGCCATGAAACACAACCAGCTTCCCCGCCGCATCGGGCAATACCTCGCGGGGCTCGTCTGCATGGCGATCGGTCTGGTGCTGCTCAAGCGCACCGTCTGGGGCGTTTCGCCCATCACCGCCGTGCCGGATGCGGTGGCGAACATCACGCCGCTCACGCTCGGCAACGCCACCATACTGCTGCATATCCTCTGCGTGCTGGGGCAGGTGCTCGTCCAGAAGCGTCTGACGCTGAAAAGCGTGCTGTGCGCCTTCGTCGGCATTCCCTTCGGCTATCTCGTCGATCTGTTCATGTGGCTGTGGGATCCCACGCTGCTGCTCTGGCAGAAGATCGTCTGCCTCATCCTCGGCATCGCGATCCAGGGCTTCGGCGTGGCGCTTATCAGCGGCTGCGATATGATGCTGCCCGCGCCGGACGAGCTGAACAACGTCATCAGCCGCCGCAGCGGAAAGCCGCTGTCGCGCGTCAAGATCATCGCCGACGCGCTCTACGTCGCCACCGCGCTCGTCATCAACCTCGTGACATGGCTGCTGTGGCCGGAGAAGCTGGTTTTGAGTGTGGGCATCAGCTCGATCGCCTCGGTGCTGCTCACGGGCCGATTCGTCGGTCTGAGCTTCCGGCTTCTCCCCAAGATCCGCATGGCACCCTTTTTCGCCTCCGGAAAAGAGTAAAATCAGTCCTCCATTCGGAGGGCTGTTTTTTTATTGCCATTTTCATTATACAATGCTATACTGTATTTTGAGTAAGAATGGGTTTGTATACCCACACGGAAGGGAGATGCCAACGCTTGTCCGACAGCAGAAAAACACCCAAACGCAACACGCTGATCGGCGGGACGCTCGGGCGTTCCTACTGGGCGTGCTTCCCTCTGGCACTCACCGCCGGTCTCAACAGCTTTGTGGATGCCATGCTCGCCGGTGCGCTTTTCTCCGCTCACCACCTCACCGCCGTCGGCATCGCCTCCTCCGTGAATATTCTCGTCACTGCGATCATCATGATCATCGCCCACGGCAGCTACTCCAGCTATTCCAACGCCCTCGGCCGCGGTCAGCGCCGCAAGACCGCCGAGATCTTTACCGTAGGCGTGATCCTGATCGTCGTTTTGGGTTTCCTGCTGTCCACCTTTGTCGGCTGGAAAGCGCATCCCATCGTGCGTCTGTTCGGTGCCGTGACACCGGAGCTGGAGGCGCAGGCGGTGCAATATCTGCGCGTGGCGTTGTTCTCCTGCCCCATCAACGCCCTCATCTATCTCGTGACGCTGGTGGTCGGCATCTACGGCTTCCGGCGGCAGACCTCCTTTGCCAATCTGATCAACCTGGTCTCCAACGTCCTCTTTTCCCTGCTTTTTATCAAGGTCATCCCCTCCATCGGACTCGGGGCGCTGGGTCTCGGCACGATCTGCGCCGATATATGCTCGCTGAGCGTCTGCCTGCTGTCCGTGACAACGCGCCGTATGCCGCTGTGGACGCTCCCGCGGCTCGCGGGCTTCCGCTGGAAGCGGACGAAGGATGTGCTCGTCAGCGGTCTGACCACCTCCTCCAATATGCTCATCGACGGTCTCATGGCCGCCGTCATCAATAACATCATTGTCGGCTCGCTGGGCGAGACGGGTCTGACCGCGTTCTCCATCGTCAGCTGCTTCTGGCGCATCGCGCAGGTGCCGGCGGATGCCATGGACTACGCCGCCGCGCCGCTGTTCGGCATTCTTTATGTCCGCCGTGACCGCAGCGCCCTGAAAACCGCGGGGCTGGCCGCCATCGGCTGGGGCATTATTTTCTGCATCCTCTGGATCGCGCTGATCGCTGCGCTGATCCGCCCGCTGCTGACACTCTATATAGCGAGCTCCGGCGATACGCTGGTGTACTCGCTGGCGCAGCACGGTGTCCTGCTGACGCTGATCTTTACCCCCTTTTACCAGATCACCCGCACACTCTCCACGCTCTACGATGCCTCGGACAGCGTGCCCTACTCTATGGCCACCGCCATCATTCCGGATTCGCTGCTGTTCCCGCTGATGCTGGCGCTGCTGCTGCCGCGCTGGCAGTATACGGCGCTGTGGCTCTCTCTCAGCGGCAACACTCTGGTGTTCCTCGTTCTGTTTTTCCTGTTCCACCTCATCCGACTGAAGCGCCCCTATGCCACCGTGGACGATCTGTTCCATCTGGACGACGGCGAATGCGCTGAATACCCGCAGATCGACGAGTCCATCTCTTACAGCGACACGGACATCAGCCGTCTTTCGGAAGCGATCCAGCGCTTTCTCAAGCAGGAGCAGGCGAGCTCCCGCGTGGCATATCTGACCGCCCTGTGCATGGAGGAGCTGGCAGCCGACATCGTCGATCACAGCTCGGAGGCGGAACGAAACCGCGCCCGGGCGCTGATGGACGTAAAAATGATCTCCGAACCGAACAGCTTCCAGATCATCATCCGCAACGCTGCCGCGCAGTATAACCCGCTCGACTTCGAATACGACAGCACGAACTTTGCCAAGACGGGCGTGGTGATGGCGCAGCGCGTGGCGCAGAAGATCGACTATGACTACGTTTACAACATGAACATTCTCTCCATCCGCATCGCAAAATAAAGCTGGCTATTTCGCCGTTCATCCGTTATAATAAGAAAAAAATTTTTTCCGATAGAAAAAGGGAGGCTCCGCTATGAGCATCATCACATCCAAGATGGACAACACCACACTGGTTCTCGCGGCGCACGGCCGCATTGACTCCTCCTGCGCCGACGAGGCAGAAAAAGAGCTGAACGAGGCGCTCGCCGCCAACAGCTACGATGCCGTCGTCATCGACCTCGAGGACCTGGAATACATCTCCAGCGCCGGTCTGCGCGTCGTTTTGCGCACCCGCAAAAAAGAGCCCACACTCAAGCTCATCAACGCCTCCAGCGAGGTCTATGACATTTTTGACATGACGGGCTTCACCGAGATGATCCCCGTGGAAAAGGCCTACCGCCGCCTGTCCATCGACGGCTGCGAGGTCATCGGCCGCGGTGCCAACGGTGAGGTCTACCGCCTCGACGCGGACACCATCATCAAGGTCTACTTCAACGCCGACGCGCTGCCCGATATCCACCGCG
Source organism: Oscillospiraceae bacterium (assembly GCA_045640125.1). Classification (GTDB taxonomy): domain Bacteria; phylum Bacillota; class Clostridia; order Oscillospirales; family Oscillospiraceae; genus CAJOIG01. The sequence goes on along the minus strand of JAZUEL010000081.1, from coordinate 56,646 downwards.
AGCGCGAGCTGGCGCGCCGCGCCTTTGTGCTCGGCATCCCCACCGCCATCCCGTATGATGTCGTGAAGGTCGGCAACAGCTACGGCTCCGTGTTCGAGCTGCTGAACGCCACCTCCTTTGCCAAGCTCCTCGCCAACGACCCCGCCAACCGCGATACATACATCAAGGAATACGTCGATCTGATGAAGAAGATCCACGCCACTGAGGTCAAACCCGAGGATATGCCGGACGAGCGCGATGTCGTCATCGGCTGGGCGGAGTTCCTGCGCGACTATCTGCCTGCGGACAAGGCAGAGAAGCTTGTCAAGCTCGTCAAGGACGTTCCCGTCGTCCATCGCATGATGCACGGCGACTACCACATGAAAAACATCATGATGCAGGGCGGCGAGGTTCTGCTCATCGACATGGACACGCTCTGCCAGGGTCACCCCGTGTTTGAGCTCGCTTCCGTCTTCAACGCCTACCTCGGCTTCTCCGAGCTCGACCACTCCATCATCCAGAACTTCCAGGGCATCGACTACGAGACCGCGCAGTATGTCTGGGATCAGACCCTCCGCCTCTACCTCGACACCGACGATCCCGCCCGCCTGCGCGAGGTGGAGCAGAAAGCGCAGCTCGTCGGCTACTCCCGTCTGATGCGCCGTCTCATCCGCCGCCACGGCCTCGAAAACGATGCCGACCGCGCCCTCATCGAGTGTTATAAGAATCATATCCTCGATCTGCTGGATAAAGTCGATTCCCTCGTGTTTTGATTCCTTTCGGCAAAAAAGCCTGAAATAAAACAAAATCCCCTCCGTTCAGTCCGTTTTATCGTACAGTTTTTATGGAATAATAAAAACAGAAAGACAAAACGACATACGGAGGGATTTTTTATGATGAACTACAACTACGACACCGTCCTCGCCAGCGAACACGAAAAACGCGCCTTTCTCCACGCCGCCCGTGAACTGGGCGCCACCATCTGCAGTGAGCAGAACTACTTCAACGGCTGCCGCCTCACCGCCCGCGTCACGCCCGGTCAGGCCGACCGTCTGAACAAGCTCATGCAGGCTTTTTCGGCGTAAAAGGGGGGCGGCGGTATGCGCGGATTTTTCACCGACGGCGGCTTCCTCGGCTATGTGGACGGGCGCTATATGCTCTTTGCCGACGAAGCGGACTACTACGACTACCTCGCGGACGACACAGACGAATAAACAAAAATCCTGCCGCCATCAAGCGACAGGATTTTTTATTCTCCGCAGACGATAAAGCCGCCGCCGAGGAGAAGCCCGTTTTCGTCGTACAGCGCAGCGGTCTGTCCGGGGGAGGGTGCGCGGACATCCTCGCGGCACACGAGCTCCGCGCCGCCGTCCGCCGTTTTTTGCACAGTGCAGGGCGTGGGGGCGTTTCGCGTGTGCCGGATGCGGACAGCCGCCTCAAACTGCTCCGGCACGTCTGTCAGCCACACGCAGTTCCGCACGCGGACACGGCGCTTCATCAGCTCCTCCGCGTCGGACAGATACACCCGCGCATTCTCCGCGTCGATGCGGGAGACATAGACCTTCTTCCCCAGCGCCACGCCGAGATTGCGGTGCTGTCCGACGGTGCAGCGGAACACGCCGCCGTGCCGCCCGACGCACCGACCGTGATACCAGTACTCGCCCGCGGGGCTTGTCTGCCCGCGGCTTTCCAGCCACGCGGCGTAGTCGTTGTCGGGGATGAAGCAGATCTCCATGCTGTCGGGGCTGTCGGACGCGGGCAGAGCCATGCGCTGCGCCGTTTGCCGCACCTCCGCCTTGCTGTACCCGCCCAGCGGCAGCAGCAGCCGCGCACTCTGCGCCCGCGTCACGCGGCAGAGCATATAGCTCTGGTCGTTCTCGGCGCGTCCCATGGCGATGCGTTCGCCGCGCTTTCGGGCGTAATGCCCCGTGGCGATATAGTCCGCGCCGAGCTCGTCCGCCAGCTCCTCCAGTGCCCGCAGCTTCACCGCGGGATTGCACAGCACGCAGGGATTCGGCGTTTCGCCGCGCAGATAGCACGCCGCGAAGGGCGCGCATACGCGCTCCTCCAGCGCCCGCCGCACGTCGCGGACGCGGAGCGGAATTTTTGAAAAGTCCGCCGCCCGCTGCGCCGCCTCGATGCCGCCCGCCGCGCCGGTGTCCAGATACAGACCGACGAGCTCGTATTCCTTTTTCAGCAGCTCCGCCGCCACGGAGGAATCCACCCCGCCGGACAGCCCGAGCACCACCTTTTTCATCAATGCTTCTCCACCCAGATCATCAGCGCCGCGAGGTCGGCGGGCGACACGCCGGAGATACGGGATGCCTGTCCGAAGCTCTCGGGGCGGATCTTTTCCAGTTTCTGCTTCGCCTCGGTACGGATGCCCGCGACCTGTGCATAGTCGATATCCGCCGGAATGCGGCGATTCTCCATGCGCTTGAACTCCTCGATCTGCTTCTCCTGCCGCCGGATGTAGCCGGCGTATTTGATCTCGATCTCGACTTCCTCCGTCACGGCGGCGGGGAGGGCGGGACGTTCGGGGTCAAGCGGTGCGAGCGAGGCGTAGGTATTCTCGGGGCGTTTGAGCAGGTCGAACAGCTTCGTCGATTTCAGCCGTTCGATCTCCCGCTCCACGGCGGCGTATTTGTCCAGAACGCGCTGATACTGTTCGTCCGACACGAGACCGATCTCATGCCCGATTCCGGCGAGGCGGATGTCGGCGTTGTCCTGCCGATGCACCAAGCGGTATTCGCTGCGCGAGGTCATCATGCGGTAGGGCTCGTTCGTGCCCTTGGTCACGAGGTCGTCGATGAGCGTGCCGATGTAGCCCTGATCGCGCCGGAGAATGACGGGCTCTTTGCCCTGCACCCTGCGCGCCGCGTTCACGCCCGCGACATAGCCCTGCACGGCGGCCTCCTCATAGCCGGAGGAGCCGTTGAACTGCCCCGCGCCGTAGAGACCCGCGATCTTCTTCGTCTCGAGGGTCGCATACAGCTCCGTCGGGTCGATGCAGTCGTATTCGATGGCGTAGGCGGCGCGGGTCATCTCCGCGCGCTCCAGCCCCGGGATAGTGTGCAGCATCCTGAGCTGCACGTCCTCCGGCAGCGAGGACGAAAGCCCCTGCACATAAAGCTCCTCCGTGTCAAGCCCCATCGGCTCGATGAAAAGCTGGTGGCGCTCCTTGTCGGGGAAGGTGACGATCTTCGTCTCGATCGAGGGGCAGTAGCGCGGGCCGACCCCCTCGATGACACCGGAATAGAGCGGACTGCGGTCGAGATTTTCGCGGATGATGCGGTGCGTCTCGGCGTTCGTATAGGTGAGCCAGCAGACCGCGCGGTTTTCGGGGCGCGTTTCCGTGGAGAACGAAAAAGGCTCCACGGTGTCGTCCCCGGGCTGCATCTGCATTTTGTCAAAATCCACGCTGCGGGCGTTGATGCGCGGGGGCGTGCCGGTCTTAAAGCGTCGCATGGACAGTCCCAGCTTTGCGAGAACGCCGCCGAGCTCCCACGCCGCCGCCATATTGTCGGGACCGGAATCCTTGACGCACTCGCCCGTGATCGTGCGGCCGCAGAGATAGGTGCCCGATGCCATGACCACGGCCTTCACACCGAAGACCGCGCCCTTGTCCGTCGTCAGAGAGCAGACGCGGCCCTCCTCCACGCCGAGGGAGACCACCTCCGCCTGCCGGATACGCAGATTATCCTGCTGCTCCAGCGTGTGCTTCATCACGGCCTGATAGCGCCGCCTGTCCGCCTGCGCGCGCAGGGAGTGGACGGCGGGACCCTTGCCCATATTCAGCATCCGGTACTGGATGCACGCCTTGTCCGCCGCACGCCCCATCTCGCCGCCGAGCGCATCCAGCTCGCGGACGAGATGCCCCTTGCCGGTGCCGCCGATGGCGGGGTTGCAGGGCATATTGCCCACCATATCGAGACTGAGCGTGAACAGGACCGTGTTGCAGCCGAGCCGCGCCGCCGCCAGCGCCGCCTCGATCCCCGCGTGTCCCGCGCCGACCACCGCCACATCGCATTGTCCCGCATCGTATGTCATCAATGTAGTTTACCTCAAACCATTGTTTATTTCGCCTGAGATTTATACAGCGTCAGCGCCGCGTCCTGCCACGGGGTCGGGTCACCCAGTCCGTTGGCTTTGGCGATCTCCGTCAGATCGAGAATGCCGTAGCTGACCTTGACAAAGGAAAATCCGCCGTCCTCCACCGTGCCGGAGAAGGTCAGCATCCCCGACATGGGCTTGCCGTTGACCGTGCCGGAGACCTCGGTTTTATAGCTGACCTCGCCGTTTTTCTTAATCGTCAGCTCGCTGCCCGCGGCATCCTTATAGGTGCCCGCCTTGATTGCCACGGACGCTTCGGTCGGCGCGGGCGTGGGGGCAGCGGTGGGGGCAGGCGTGGGCGCAGGCGTGGGCGCAGGCGTGGGGGTTGCCGTGGCGACCGGCGTAGGCAGCGCCGCGATCACAGGCGCTGTCACTTTGTCCGGCTTGAAACCGGCACTTTCCGGCTCTTGCGGCTCGATGGATCCTTCTTTCGGCTCGACGGAAACACCCTCCGGCTCGACGCTGACCGGCTCCGCGCTCATCGGCTCCGCCTCGGCGGATGCCATATTCACGGGCTCTGCGCTCGCGGGCTCTGCCGTTACACTCTCTGCACTCGCGGGCTGCATCGCCGGTGCGGGCATATCGGCAAGGGCTTCTTTCTTGCCGCATCCGCACAGCAGCACAAGGCACAGCAACGCCGCCGACAGTATGAACGCATTCTTTCTCATATCTCTGTCCCCCGTCGTTTTTTCCCATTATAACAGACTTTTTGAAAAAATAAATAAAGATTACCGGTATTTTTCGTCTCCCAGGAGATTGTATTGCGCTTGATTTTTGACAATGCTTGTACTATAATCAAAATAGTGTGTTTGAACATTCATCAATAACTGCCCCTCGGGGCTATCAATTTGGAGGTATTTTGAAATGAGAGACATTTATCTTGTCAACTGCTGCCGCACCGCCGTCGGCTCCATGGGCGGTTCCCTGAAGGATGTCCCCGCTCCCAAAATGGGCGGAATCGTCATCAAGGAAGCTCTGAAGCGCGCCGGTGTTGACGCTGCGAATCTGGACGAGGTCATCATGGGCAACGTCCTGACCGCTGCTCTGGGTCAGAACCCCGCCCGTCAGGCTGCCATCGAGGCCGGTGTGCCCGTGGCTGTCCCCTGCTTCACCGTCGGCATGGTCTGCGGCTCCGGCATGAAGGCCGTCATCGAGGCCGGTCGTGCCATCGCCTGCGGCGATGCCGATCTGGTCGTCGCCGGCGGCATGGAGAATATGTCCGCTGCCCCCTACGCGCTGACCGATATGCGCTACGGCAAGAAGATGGACGTTTCCATGGGCACCAAGGGTCTGGTCGATACCATGGTCAAGGACGGCCTCTGGGACGCTTTCAACAACTACCACATGGGCACCACCGCTGAGAACATCTGCGACATCTGGGGCATCACCCGTGACGACCTCGACGACTTCGCTTTCTCCTCTCAGATGAAGTGCAAGGCCGCGCAGGAATCCGGCCGCTTCGACGACGAGATCGTCGCTGTCCCCATCAAGGTCAAGAAAGAGATCGTGGACTTCAAGGTGGACGAATTCCCCCAGAAGAACCCCGACCGCGAGAAGATGGGCAAGCTCAAGGGCGCGTTCAAACTCTCCGACGACAACAAGTTCGAAGCCAAGGGCGGCACGGTCGTGGACACCTTCGGTGCCACCGCCTGCAAGGATGTCGAGACCGACGGCTCTCTCCGCGTGACCGCGGGCAACGCCTCCGGCATCAACGACGGCGCTGCCGCCATCGTCCTCGCCTCCGAGGATGCTGTTAAGAAATACGGCCTGAAGCCTCTGGCGAAGCTCACCGGCTGGGGCCAGGGCGGTGTCGATCCCAAGATCATGGGCACCGGCCCCGTGGCTGCCACCAAGAACCTCATGGCCAAGACCGGTCTGACCGTCGCTGACTTCGACCTCATCGAGGCCAACGAGGCTTTTGCCGCTCAGTCCATCGCCGTGGCGCGTGAGCTCGGCTTCGACATGGCGAAGGTCAACGTGAACGGCGGCGCTCTCGCCATCGGTCACCCCGTCGGCTGCTCCGGCGCGCGCATCATCGTCACCCTCATCCACGAGATGCTCAAGCGCGACGATGCCAAGAAGGGTCTCGCCACCCTCTGCATCGGCGGCGGCCTCGGCGTTGCTACCAGCTGGGAGAAGTGCTGATCGCTTGATAACAGCATAATCAAGGGCGCGGTCCCCGCGCCCTTTTCCCCCGCAATGCGAGTTAAAGAAATGACATACTAATTAATTTAATCACAAGAAAACAAACTATATCAGGAGGAAAGCAACCTTGGCTGAAATCATCACTGTGCAGCAGGCGGTCGATATGATCCCCGACGGCGCGACCCTCATGATCGGCAACTTCGTCGGCTGCGGCAACCCCCACTATCTCATCAAGGCTCTCGCCCAGAGCGGCAAGGGCAACTTCCACACCATCCACAACGACTCCTCCATGGTCATGAGCCCCCGCGGCACCGCCGACGGCAGCGAATACTACGGACTCGCCGAGATGATCCACAACGGTCAGATCGTCCACTACACCGGCTCCCACCTCGGCACCAACTCCGAGGCCACCGCCCTCTGGCGCGACGGCAAGCTCGGTGTGGACCTCGTTCCCCAGGGCTCTCTGGCGGAAATGATCCGCGCCGGCGGCTCGGGTCTCGGCGGCGTTCTCACCCCCACCGGTGTCGGCACCGAGGTCGAGCAGAGCCCCTATGTTGACCGCAAAATCAACATCGAAGGCAAGGATTATCTGCTCATGAAGCCCCTCAAGGCCGACTTTGCTCTGCTCGAGGGCTACAAGGTCGACAAGGCCGGCAACATCTGGTACAAGGGCACCCAGCGCAACTTCTCCCCGCTGATGGCTCTGTCTGCGGACATCGTCATGGTCGAGGCCGAGAATCTGGTCGAGATCGGCGAGATCGAGCCCGAGAACGTCCACACCCCCGGCGTTCTTGTCAAATACATCGTTGTCAGAGAGGAGAACTGAAATGGAAAAAGAACGGATTAAGCCCTTTATCGCCCGTCGTGCGGCGATGGAATTTAAGGACGGCTGGGTCGTGAATCTCGGCGTCGGCCTGCCCACTCTCTGCACCAGCTTCCTGCCCGAGGGCGTGCACGTCACCGTCCACGCCGAGGTCGGCATCGTCGGTCAGGGCCCCACGCCCACCGAGGAGACCCGCGACTGGCTGCACGTTGTCGATGCCGGCGGCTGGCCTGCCAGCTGCATTCCCGGCGGTGCTTTCGTGGACTCCGCTACCAACTTCTGCCTCACCCGCGGCGGCCACGTCGATGCGGTCGTGCTCGGCGGTCTCGAGGTCGATGAGCACGGCAACCTCTCCAACTGGAAGATCCCCGGCAAGATGATGCCCGGCATGGGCGGCTCCATGGACCTGCTCGTCGGCGCGAAGAACGTCATCGTCGCCATGGAGCACACCTCCAAGGGCAACGTCAAGATCCTCAAGCAGTGCAAGCTGCCCTACACGGCGGTCAACTGCGTCAACAAGATCATCACCGAGATGTGCGTCATCGACGTGACCCCCAAGGGTCTCGTTCTGCGCGAGTTCAACTCCGAGCTCGGCCCCGCGGAGGATGCCATTCGCCAGATCCAGGCCGTGACCGAGCCCACGCTCATCATCCCGCCCGATCTGAAGGCCATGCCCTGAGCCCTTATAAACATTCGGCATCCGCTTCGGCGGATGCCTTTTATTATCCCTCGCTTGACCGTCGGTGCAATTTCCTTTATAATACGGTCATACCGAAAAACGAGGTTTGCATTATGAAAGAAAAAGGGAAAGACATTCTGGTCATCGCGCTCGCCGCGCTGACCGTGCTTCTCTGTTTGATCGTTCTTTTCAAAGAATTTCCCGCCCATCGGGAGCTGGAGGCACTCGTGACCGCGACCCCCATGCCGACCGAAGCGCCGGAGCCCACGGCGGAGCCCGCAGCGACGGAGGCACCCGCCCCCACACCGGAGCCCACGTCGACACCCAACCCGAACGAGGAAGCGGCCCGCGCCGCGCTGGCGGGCATGAGCACGGAGGAAAAGGTCTGGCAGCTCATCATCGCCACGCCGGAATCCCTTACGGACGTGGATGCCGTCACCATCACCGGCGACCTCATGCGCCAGAGTCTGGCGGATCGCCCGCTCGGCGGTCTGATCTACGCCTCGCGCAATACGGAAAATGCCGCGCAGGTCACGGAAATGCTCACCGCGGTCAAGTCTCTGACGGAAACGCCGCTGTTCATCGCCTATGACCCCGACACCGGAACTTCCGCCGTGAAGCTCGACGGCAACATGGCAGAGCTCGGCTTCAACCTCGTGACCGACAAGCCCGGGGAAGCCGGCGTACTCCACGCCCTGCGCTACAGCGAAACCGCCGACCTCTCCGACACCGGTTTTGTGATCGTCTCCGCCGCGCTGATGGACCCGCCGCAGGCGGATTCCGAGGCGGAGTCCGAGGCGGAGTCCGAGGGCGAGGATACCGGGGAGGAAGCCCCGCTCGGCACGCCTTACTGCCTGTCGCCCACCTACGTCGCCGCCGTCCGTGAAGCGGCGGGGAACGATGCCCTGCTGCTGACCGCACCGCTCTATGCGGCGGAGGGCTGGTCATCCGGCGATCTGGCGCGGGAGGCGCTTCTGGCAGGCTGCGACATGATCGTCGCGCCGGAGGATGCCGATGCCGCCGTGGAGGCCATTCTGAATGCCATCAATTCCGGTACGCTGAGCGAAAGCCGCCTGAACGAAAGCGTCCGGCGCATCCTGCTGGCGAAGCTCGATGCCGGTCTGATCGCCCCCGCCGGCGAAGCGCCGGAGGACAGCGCCGTGCCCGTGGACGTGACCGCGTCCGATGCGCAGGACAGCCGCGAATAAAACAAAAGGCTCCCGATTCACACGAATCGGGAGCTTCCATTATGCCTCCAATCAGAGCGCGGCGAAGCGGGTCTGATTGGGAAAGGAAGAAGGAACATGCTTCGTTCCGTTTTCGCTACAATCGGCAACGGAGTATGTTGCATCTGATACCCTATCTCATAAAGTATGCCGCCACCGGACTCGGCACCAATATCGCCTCCACCTCGCCGCTCTGGAGCGCGGCAAAGAGGCTTTCCGTGCCGGTCTGGTAGATGACGCTGCCGAGCTTTTCCGCGAATTTTTCATTCGTTTTCAGAATGTCCATATCCGCCGTCATCACGCCCAGCACGCCGCCGCGCAGACCCAGACGGCTTCTCGGCCCGTCCAGCCGCGACACCAGAACATATTTGCCGTCCAGATACTCCGGCGTGAAGCTGCACGCATTTTTCATCGCGCTGTCGGTCATCTGCGACTCCGGCACGCCCATGGCGCAGTCAATGTTGCCGCTGGCAAGCTGCACGCCGATTTCGTCCGCCCCGATGGGACGGATGACCATGCTCCATCCGAGGTAGCCGCAGATATAGTTCGCCACATCCACATCGAAGCCGGCATAGCCCGCACCGTCGGCATAGCTCATGGGCTTATTCGCGGTGTTGACCCCCACGATCAGCGTGCGCGGCTTTACCGTTTCACGCAGCTCGTCCATCGCGCCGCGCTGTCCGCGCAGGGAAACGAGATCGTCGCCAAACCAGGTGAGACTGGCGGTGCGCAGGGTGTTGTTCGCCGCCAGCTCCTGCATCACGGCGGTGATAAGCTCGCAAAGCGCATCGTCCTTGCGGAAGGCGATCACATAGCTGCCCTCGGAATCATAGGTCTCCAGAACGCGGTAGCCGCTCTGCTGCTCCCCGCCGCAGGCACCGAGACTGAGCAGCATCAGTCCGCACAGCAGCACCGCAAACATTTTGCGCAAGCGGCATACCCCCTTTAATACAACAAATCCGCCCCGATTTAATCTGCTTGGGGCGATGTGAATTCGCCGGGCATAATCCTCGGAGCATACGCTCCTTGCGGATTACGCCCGCCCCCGGCGGTCGGCTCGCGCTGACCGCGCTTCGCATCGATGCGGATTTATTTTATAGTATTTTCGGTCGAAAATCAAGCCTTGTAGCTTTCGAGGAAGCGGCGGGTGCGTTCCTTTTCGGGGTTGGCAAAGACCTTTTTCGGGTCGCCCTGCTCCACGATGACACCGCCGTCCATGAAAATGACCTGATCCGCCACATCGCGGGCAAAGCTCATTTCGTGCGTGACGATGATCATGGTGGTCTTCTGCTCGGCGAGATTGCGGATCACGCGCAAAACCTCGCGCGTCAGCTCGGGATCAAGCGCGGAGGTCGGCTCGTCAAAGCAGAGGATGTCCGGACTCATGGCGAGGGCGCGCGCAATCGCCACGCGCTGGCACTGCCCGCCGGAGAGCTGATGGGGGTAGTTGTCCATGCGGTCGGAGAGCTCCATTTTTCGCAAAAGCTCCACCGCCTCGGCCTCGATATGCTCCTGCACGGCTTTTTTATTCTGCTTGTAATCCGGCTTCTCCTTTTCCAGGAGCTGCCGCGCCAGCATCACGTTTTCCCGCGCCGTGTATTGCGGAAAGAGGTTGAAGGACTGGAACACCAGCCCGAAATGCAGCCGCTTTTTGCGGACCTCGGATTCCTTCTGCGTCGCGGGGTCGTCCGCGTCGAACAGGGTCTCGCCCTTGACGCGGATGATGCCCTTGTCGGGGCGCTCCAGAAAGTTCAGACAGCGCAAAAGCGTTGTCTTTCCGGAGCCGGAGGAGCCGATGATGGAAAGCGTCTGCCCCTGCTCCAGAGAAAAGTCGATGCCTTTCAGCACTTCGGTTTTGTCAAAGCTCTTATATATGTTTTCAGCTTTCAGAATGGTCATGGCTGCGCCCTCCTTTCATCGGAAAAAGTCCAGCTTCTTCTCAAGCCGGCCGAGCAGCACCGTCAGCACGCCGCTGAACACGAGGTAGTAGATGCCTGTGAAAAACAGCGGCCAGATCGCACCGGAGATGCCCTGCGAGCCCTTGAGAAAGCTCTGACCCGCCCAGATGACCTCCTGCAGCGCGATGATGCGCGAGAGGGAGGTGTCCTTGACCAGTGTGATGATCTCGTTGGACATGGGCGGCACGATGCGCTTGATCATCTGCAACAGCGTCACCTTGAAGAAGATCTGCGAGCGCGTCATGCCCAGCACAAGTCCCGCCTCCTGCTGCCCCACGGGGACACCCTGGATGCCGCCGCGGTAGATCTCCGAGAAATAGCAGGAGTAGTTGAAGACAAAGGCGATCGATGCCGCCAGAAAACGCCCCGACTCGCCACTGCCCCAGATGGGCGTTTTAAGTACGAGCCCGGGAAAATAGTAGATGACGAGGAGCTGGAGCATCAGCGGCGTGCCGCGCACGACCCAGACGATCAGCCTTGTCAGCATACTCAGGGGCTTGAAACGCGACATGGAGCCGAAGGAGATCACAAGTCCCAGCGGGATCGCGCCGATCAAGGTCACAAAAAACAGCTTCAGCGTCTGGACAAAGCCCACATTCAGTGAGGCGACAACCACCGGAAACTGTTCGGCAAACAACGAAAAATCCATAGATTTCTTTCCTTTTATGTATCAGTAAAGCGCGGGAAAGACAGAGGGCGAAACGCCCTCTGCCTTTTTGAGCTTGTTTATGTAGAGATTACCACTCGATCATGGCGGCCTGCACGCCGTAGGTCTCGGCAACGGCCATCATGCTGCCGTCCGCATAGCTCGCGGCGAAGAAGTCGTTCAGCTTCTCAGCGAGGTCGGAGCCTGTGCGGAAGCCGACACCGTATTCCTCGGAGTTGAGGCCGACGGTGTAGGTCAGATCGGCGTAGCCGGTGCCCTCACCGACCATCGCGGCAGCCATCAGAGAGTCGATGATGGCGGCATCGGAGGTCATGGCAGCGACTTCCATCAGCGCATTGGCCTGGGTCTGCACAGGGTTGACGGTGAAGCCGTTATCCGTGGCGACCTCCTCACCGGCAGAGCCCGCTTCCACGGCGAAGCTCAGATCGGCGAGAGATTCAACATCCTGGTATTGATCCGCCACATCCGCGGGGACGATGACCACCTGCGCGTTGTTGCAGTAGGCTTTGGAGCACTCCATGGCGCTCTTGACCTCGTCGGTCAGGGTCATGCCGTTCCAGACGCAGTCGATGCTCTTGCCGTCCAGCTCGAGGACTTTGTTGTCCCAGTCGATCTCGACGAACTCGACAGCCACGCCGAGGCTCTCGGCAAAGGCCTTCGCCATATCGGCATCAAAGCCAATCCACTCGCCGGACTCGTCCTTGTAGTCCATGGGCTCGAAGTCGGTGATGCCGACAACGAGGGTGCCTTTTTCGACGACGTATTCGGAATCGCTCTGCTCCGCAGCTTCTTCCGCAGGGGCAGCTTCTTCCGCGGGGGCGGCTTCCTCGGCAGGAGCCGCGGCTTCTTCCGCAGGGGCCGCGCCGCAGCCGGCGAACAGGCAAAGCATCAGCGCCAGAGCGCTCAAAAGTGCGATCATTTTTTTCATAATGGTTTTCCTCCGTGTTTTTTATTTCGATAACAAGGTATCACATTACTTCACTAAAGTCAAGCACTTTTTTTCGATTTTTACATTTTGTTCATCGTTCCACTGGAACAGCGATTATAATTGTGGTATATTGACAAAAAGGACCCCCCAAAGGAGCTTGTATATTATAATGAATAAAAAAGCACTGATCGTCGAGGACGATATCAACATCGCGGAGCTTCTGCGGCTGTATCTGGAAAAGGACGGCTTCACCGTTCTGCAGGCGGCGGACGGCGGCACCGCCGTGGACAAGGCGCGCAGCGAAGCGCCCGATCTCATGCTGCTGGACATCATGCTGCCGGTGAAAAACGGCTGGCAGGTCTGCAAGGAGGTGCGGGAGTTCTCCGCCATGAGCATCATCATGCTCACTGCCAAGGGCGAGACCTTTGACAAGGTCACGGGACTGGAGCTCGGCGCGGACGACTACATCACCAAGCCCTTTGATGCCAAGGAGCTCATCGCCCGCATCCACGCCGTCATGCGGCGGGGCAGCGAGATCGAACCCGCTTTCGCGCATCGGCTGGAGTTTGACAAGCTCGTGATCGACCTCGATTCCTACGAGCTGGTCGTGGACGGGCGGAAGATCGACACGCCGCCGAAGGAGATGGAGCTGCTGTTCCATCTGGCGAGCTCCCCCAACCGCGTCTATACCCGCAACCAGCTTCTGGACGAGGTCTGGGGCTTTGACTACTTCGGCGACAGCCGCACCGTGGACGTTCATGTGAAGCGTCTGCGCGAGAAGCTGGAGAATGTCTCCGAGCAGTGGCGGCTCAAAACCGTCTGGGGCGTGGGCTACAAATTTGAGCTGGGCAACCAGTAAACGCGACAGGAGCGGCGTGTGAAAAGTATCTTCTTCAAAAACTTCATCACCTCGATCAGCCTGTTCATCCTGTGCTTTCTGCTGTTCGGTGTCGGGCTGTTTTTCATGGCACGCGGCTACATCATTCAGGACAAGCGCAGCAGCATGGACGCTGCCGCCGTGGAGATGACCCACGCGGTCGCCGCCTACCACAACGTCGGCGGCATCCACAGTCTCGACCTGCGCGTGAACATCTCCAACGTCGCCCGCGCCACCGGCTGTCACATCTTTCTGGTCGCGCCGGACGGTACGGTGGTCTCCTGCTCCGATCCCGAATTCCGCTGCCCGCACATCGGCAGGCGCATAGACCCGACGCTGATGGATCAGCTCGTGCGCGACGGCAGCTTTACCGGCAGCACCGATCTGGGCGGCTTTTACCCCAATCCTTATTTCGTCTCCGCCCGCATTGCCACTGCCCGCGGCAACTGGCCGGAAGGCTTCGTGTTCGTCGGCTACGACCCCTCGGAGCTGATGGCGAATTGGAGCACCTTCCTCGTGGCTTTTATCGGTATGTCGATCATCCTGCTGGTGGTCGCCGTCGCCATCGAGTTCACCGGCGCGCGCCGCAACATCCGTCCGCTGCTCGAAATGGCGCAGGCGGCGCACAGCTTTTCCAAGGGCAAATTCTCCGCCCGCGTCACGCCCTACCCCGGGGACAACGAGCTCTCCGAGCTCACCGACGCTTTCAACACCATGGCGGAGGCGCTCGATCAGAACGAGCACAGCCGACGCGCCTTCATCTCCAGTGTCTCCCACGAGCTGCGTACCCCCATGACCAGCATCGCGGGCTTTGCCGACGGCATCCTCGACGGCACGATCTCCGAGGCGGACGCGCCGAAGTATCTGCACACCATCTCCTCCGAGACGAAGCGGCTGAGCCGTCTCGTCCGCAGTATGCTCGATATGTCGCGCCTGCAGGAGGATGCCGAAACCGTCCGTTTCGCCGTCTTTGATCACACGGAAATGCTGCTGCAAACGCTGCTGAACTTTGAAAGCCGCATCAACGAAAAGGCGCTGGAGGTGCAGCTCGATATGCCGGAGGAGCACCTGTACGCCCTCGGGCATCCGGACTCTCTGACGCGGGTGGTGTATAATCTTCTGGACAACGCCATCAAATTCTCCGCCGAGGGCACGACGCTTTCCATCGCCCTGTGGCGGGAAAACGGGCGGCTGTTCACCCGCATCACCGACCGCGGCGAGACCATCGCGCCGGAGGATCTGCCCATCATCTTTGAGCGCTTCCAGAAAGCCGACCGCTCCCGCAGCCGTGACCGCGACGGTGTCGGTCTGGGTCTGTATATGGTCAAGGCCATTCTGGACAGCCACGACCAGGATATTTACGTCTCCAGCGAAAACGGCGAGACCGCCTTTCTCTTTACGCTGACCGCCGCCGATGCCCCCGCGGCTCTGCCCATGCCATAATCCCTTTACGGAAAGGAGCTCGTTTATGCTCTATCAGGACGAAAATCAAAACGACATCCTCTGCCCCGACGAGATCGCAGACTCCGCCGAGCCCGCGGAATGCTGCGCCGAAGAATCGGAAGCGCCCGCGGCAGCGGAGCTTCCCGCAGAATCCGAAGCACCCGAAGCAGCGACGGACACCGCGCCTGCCTACTTCACCCCCACGCCGAAGCAGGATGCCGGCTCCGCACCCGCAGCCCCCGTCTATTTCACCCCCGCGCCCCGCAGCGGTGAGAGCAAAAAACCGAGCAAACTTCTGCGCGTGCTCGGCATCATCGTCATCTGTCTGCTGGTCGTGGCGGGCAGCGTGACGACCCTTCTGAACGCGATCCGCGAATTCCGCGACAGTCTGAACGATGCAGACGCCCGTTTCTCTCACCATAGCGGTGACGATGAAAAGGGCTTTGACTTTTCCTTCTATTTCGGCACGGAGGACGAGCAGGACAGCGACAATCCCGAGACCACCATGCCGCCGGATCTGCGTGACTTTTTTAAGGGGTATTACACCGGCTCCGCCGATGTCAATCTGCCTAAGGCACCGACAGGTCTCGGCGTGACACTGTCCCTCTGGGATGTGACCGGTCGGGAGATGACGCTGCCGCAGATCTATCAGGTCGTCAACCCCGCCGTGGTGGGCGTTCTGTGCTACCGCGACGGCGAGGAATACAGCTGGGGCACCGGCGTTGTGTTCCGCTCCGACGGCTACATCATCACCAACACCCACGTCCTCACCGATGCCGATGCCGCCGAGATCATCTTCTCCGACGAGAGCCGCTATGAGGCACGGCTCGTCGGCAGCGATGCCGCCACGGATATCGCCGTCCTGAAGATCGAGGGCACAGGCTTCCCCTTCGCCTACTTCGCCGATTCCTCCCAGTGCGTGGTCGGCGAGAGCGTGGTCGCCATCGGCAATCCGCTCGGCGAGGAGTATTCCGGCACCATGACCCGCGGCATCATCTCCGCCATCGACCGCTCCATGACCAACAACGGCTACCCCATCACGCTCCTGCAAACGGACGCGGCGCTGAACGAGGGCAACTCCGGCGGCCCGCTCATCAACGCCTGCGGACAGGTCGTCGGCATCACGAGCATGAAGATCATGTTCAGCTATTCCGCCGCCGTCGAGGGCATCGGCTTTGCCATCCCCACGACCGTCATCAAGCCGGTGGTGGACTCCATTCTGGCCTACGGCGTGGTCTACGGTCAGCCGACGCTGGGCATCGTCGCCGGCTCCATCCCCACCGAAGCCAAACGCGGCTATAAGCTGCCGGACGGCATCTACGTCAGTGAGGTGGACGAGCGCTCCGACGCGTGGGCGCAGGGTCTGCGCGAGGGCGACATCATCACCGCCGCGCAGGGCACGCCCGTCACCACCGTCAACGAGGTCAACGCCCTCAAGACCGGTCTTGCCGTCGGCGACCCCTTCACCGTCTCCGTCTGGCGCGACGGCAAGGAATTCGACATCACCTTCAAGCTCATCGACAAAGCCATGATCACAGATTAACCGCATATACCGCAAGCGCTCCGACCGTATTGGTCGGAGCGCCTATTTTTTATTCCTCTGTTTTTTCGTTGTCGTCGCTTTTTTGTCCGCGCTGCCGGTTCATCACCGCCGCCAGACCCGTCGCCACCGCCACGGCAATGACCGCGCTGATGTCAATGTCCTCGACGACACCCGCCGCATTGATGACCGCCGCCACCAGCACACCGACCGCCGTCTGCACGAAGGTACGCAGCGCATTCCGCGCGCACGCGTGACTCCGTATCCAATCCACGATCTTCAAACAATCACTTCCTATTCAATGGCGCTCCACGTCGCAGGGCCGCACTCGCCGTCCGCTTCCAGCCCTTTCATCTTCTGAAAATCCGCCACATCGTCCATCGTCGCGTCGTCATACACGCCCGTGTACGCCAGCGCAAAGCCCTGCGCCGTCAAAAGCTGCTGCAGATACAGCACCTCCGCGCCGCGGCTCCCCTTTTTCAAAAGCGTATGCTGCGGCCGTCCCTGTCCGAACATCTTCGCCCAGGTGTAGCGGTCGGCGTTGCCGTTGGGGCTGAGCCCGACTTTGGTCTGAAAGGCGGCGGTGGCAGCGGTGGTGTTCGCACCCCATTCGCCGTCCATGCCCTTGGGATCGAAGCCCTTGGCGTACAGAAGCCCCTGCCAGAGCGTGACGCGGTCACCCTTGTCGCCCGCGCCGCAGTCTTTGGTCGCGTAATAGGTCTCCGGTCCCCACTCGCCGTCGGCTTCGACCCCGACGAGGCTCTGGTGCTTCCTAAGCGCCGCCGTCTCGGTCTGCGGGCCGTACTCCCCGTCCACCGCGCTCATGCCGAGCCAGCGCTGGAACGCGGCGACGGTCTCGTCCTTGACATCCGACGCGCCGCCCGCGTCCGTGATCAGGGTGGAATAGCCGTAGATATACGCCGAATCAAGCGCGCGGGAGTTGGCACGCGCCATGTTGCCGCCGTTGCCCTCGTAGTAATAGACGTTCGCGCTGTCCACCGCGTAGACCATGCCGGTATGGTCGCGGGTGTTCCATGCGTTCGTAAAGATGATGACATCGCCGACACGGGGCGTGTAGGGCGAGCCGGACTTGCCCTTGCGGTTGAGCCCGTACCAGCTGAAATGGAACTGCCCTTTGGCGGCGGCATCGTCGGCGAGCGTGCCGCAATTGTAATGCGGCCAGCGTCCCCACATCATCGCCCGCGCCCGCGAGCGGTCACCGCCGCAGGCCTCGTACACCGCCGTGGACACCATCATGGCGCACCACTCCGCGGGGTTGAGCGCGCAGACCACGCCCATCCATGTGTAGTTGCCCGAGCCCTTGTTCTTGGCAAAATTCGACGTATCCCGCGTCAGATAGCGGCTGTCGCCGCTGGCTTTTTCGTAATAGCCGCCGTTTTGTGTGTAATAGCGAAACGCATCCAGCGTCTCATTGACTGTTGCCATAAATACTCCTTTCTCAACGGAACGCCGCCGCGTTTTTCCGCTGTCCCATACTATGTTTGCCTCTGTCTGTTTGACCTAATAGACCGGTTTTGCGTCCTCGTGCGCGGGACGGAAGACCGTGCAGTCCTCCCCGGGCTTGCAGGGCCGCCGCTTGCCGGTGAATAAAATGTAGGTGCAGGCACGCAGCATCTCGCCGTCCTCCCCCACGTTGACATCGCAGGAATACAGGCACTTCTTGCAACCATCGACCATAAAAAAACCTCCTCATTTGTACTAGCCGCATCACGCAAGAACAATACCGCATTCTGCAACCATCCATAGTATGCCACAGTAAAAAAGTTCTCGCAACATATATCTTGCATTTTGCAACTTAATATGATAAAATATTTTCAGCCGGAAGAAGGAGGCTGAATCATGGACATTAATCTATTGGCTGTTCGCATCCGAAATGCGCGAAAGCTGCGCGGCGTGACGATGGAGCAGCTCGCCGACGAGCTTGGCATGAACAAATCGACCATCCAGCGTTACGAGGCGGCGAAGATCGCCGCGCCCAAACGTCCCGTGCTGCAGGCGATCGCCCTCTGTCTCAACGTCAACGTCGACTGGCTCACCGGCGATTCGGAGTCGATCGAGCCGGTGCCGGGGGAGGCGGAGGTCACGCGCTATCTTTCGCTCCTCGAAAAGCGGCCCGAGCTGCGCAGTCTGCTCAAGACCGCCGAGAACGCCAAGGCCGAGCAGGTGCAGGCGGTCGTGGATTTTCTGACTGCGCTGCGAGGCAGCAGCCATGACTGACGAGTATTACATCCGCCGCCTTGCCTTTCCGAACACCGCGGTCAAGGCGGCGACCTTCCCGAACGACGACGGCAGCTTTGATATCTACGTCAACACGCGGCTGTCGGAGGCGGAACAGCAGCAGGCGCTGGAGCATGAGCTGAGGCATATCCGCCTCGGGCATTTCTACTCCGACGCGCCCATCGAACAAAAGGAGGCGGAGGCGGACGGCAAGACACCGCCGCCGGATTCCCCCGCCGCCCGCAGCGCTCCCGTCTTCCCCTCCCCCGCCGCCCTCGCCGACTGGCTTCTGCAAACATGAAAACACCCCGCTGTCGTGTGACAGCGGGGTGACCTTATTCTATACGCTTAGTCTTTGCGGTCGGTGGGAAGTCCCGCCTGCTCGCGCTCCTTGATGGCATCCTTGCGGGAGAGGTTGACACGGCCGCGCTCGTCGATCTCGGTGACCTTGACCCAAGTCCAGTCGCCGACGTTCAGCACGTCCTCGACCTTCTCGGTGCGCTTGAACTCGAGGTCCTTGATGTGCACCATGCCGTCCTTGCCGGGCACAAGCTCGACAAAGGCACCGATGGGGATGATGCGGACGCACTGGCCATAGTACAGGGCACCGACCTCGGGCTCGAAGACGATGTTGTCGATGGTCTTCTTCGCCGCACGGCAGGCCTCGATGTCCTCGGAGGCGATGAAGATGGAGCCGTCGTCGTCAATGTCGATCTTGCAGCCGGTGTCGGCGGTGATCTTCTGGATGACCTTGCCGCCGGAGCCGATGACCTCGCGGATCTTGTCGGGGTTGATCTTCATCTTGATCATCTTGGGCGCGGTGGCGGCGAGCTCATGGCGAGGCTCGGAGATGCAGGGGAGCATGATCTCGTCGAGGATCTGGCAGCGCGCCTCGTAGGTGATGTCGAAGGCGTTTTTGATGATGTCGTAGGTCAGACCGTCGTTCTTGAGGTCCATCTGGATGGCGGTGATGCCGGTCTTGGTGCCGGCGACCTTGAAGTCCATCTCGCCGTGGAAGTCCTCGACACCCTGAATATCGATAAAGGTGCGCCAGGAGCCGTCGTCGTCGTGGATGAGGCCGCAGGAGATGCCCGCGACGGGAGCCTTCAGAGGCACGCCCGCGTCCATGAGAGCGAGGGTGCTGCCGCAGATGGAGCCCTGGGAGGTGGAGCCGTTGGAGGACAGAACTTCGCTGACCACGCGGATGGCATAGGGGAAGTCCTCGACATCGGGGATGACCGCTTCGAGAGCCTTCTCGACCAGCGCGCCGTGTCCCTGCTCGCGGCGGGAGGTGGAGCGGTTGGCCTTGGCTTCGCCGGTGGAGTAGCCGGGCATATTGTAGTGGTGCATGAAGCGCTTGGACTCCTCTTCCCAGATGGTGTCGAGCTTCTGGGAGGCGGAGAGGGTGTTCAGCGTGGCGATGGAGAGCACCTGCGTCTGACCGCGGGTGAACAGGCCGCTGCCGTGGACACGGGGGATGACATGGACATCCGCACCGAGGGGGCGGATCTCATTCATGGCGCGGCCGTCGACACGCTTGCCGGCGAGCAGCCACTTCTTGACGACCTTTTTCTGGAGCTTGTACAGGATCTCGTCCATGTACTGCATCATGTCGGGATGCTCCTCGCCGTACTTGGCCTGCATGGCGGTGATCCACTCGTTGACGCGTTCCTCGCGGACGTTCTTGTCGTCGGTGTCCATGCAGTATTCCATGCCGGTGAACTCGTTCTCGACGAGCTTTTCGAACAGAACGTCGTCAAAGGCGGCGTGCTCATAGCTGAACTTGGGCTTGCCGACCTCGGCGACCATCTGGTCGATGAGGGCGACGACGGGCTTCAGGACCTTCTGATGCGCCTCGACGATGCCGTTATACATGACATCGTTGGGGATCTGGTCCGCCTCGGCCTCGATCATGACGATCTTCTCCGCGGTGGCGGCGAGGGTCACGGTCATCTTGCTGGTCTCGCGCTCGGCCTGTGTGGGGTTAAAGAGATACTTCTCGCCGTCCCAGCCCACGACGCAGCCCGCGATGGGACCCGCCCAGGGCACGGCGGAGATGGCGGTGGCGGCGGACGCGCCGATCATGGCGGTCACTTCCGCGGAGCAGTCGCGGTCAACGCTCAGCACGTCGCAGCTCACGATCACGTCGTTGCGAAGATCGGAGGGGAACAGCGGACGCATGGGGCGGTCGATCAGACGGCTGGCGAGCACGGCGTTGAGGCTGGGCTTGCCCTCGCGGCGCATAAAGGAGCCGGGGATGCGGCCGACGGCGTAGAGCTTTTCGTTGAAATCGACGGAGAGAGGGAAGTAGTCGATGCCGTCCTTGGGACGGGCGGAGGCGGTGACGGTGGCGAGCACCACGGTCTCGCCGTAGCTGACGAGCACGGACGCGGAAGCCAGCTCCGCCAGACGACCGACCTCCATCTTGAGGGGACGACCGCAGAGGTCCATCTCCCAGGTGTGCAGATTGTCGAATGTTTTCTTGTTGATGATCATTTGTTCTTTCCTTTCCACAAACTCAAATTCTCACAGTATAGCAAAAGGGAGAGACATATTTACTTGTCTCTCCCTTAAACCTTCATAAGCCTCAGAATGTAAGCAGATTACTTACGGATGCCAAGCTTGGCAATGATCGCGCGGTAGCGCTCGATGTCCTTCTTCGCGACGTAGTCCAGCAGACGGCGGCGCTTGCCGATGAGCTTCATCAGACCCAGGCGGCTGTGCTTGTCGTTTTTGTGGACTTTCAGATGCTCGGTGAGCTGACGGATACGCTCGGTGAGGATAGCGATCTGGACTTCGGGGGAGCCGGTGTCGCCCTCGTGGGTCTTGTTGGCTTCGATAACGGCGGTTTTCTGGTCTTTGGTGATCATGATGCAACTCTTCCTTTCGGTCATACAAATTGCCGGAATCTGAGTAGGGGGACTGCGCCCCGAACTAAGACTGCGGTTCGTGCCTTTACACAGGCCATAGAATATTACCACGCCGACACGGCGTTTGTCAACCGGTATTCCCCGATTTTGCAGGCTTTTTTACGAAAAGACAAGCCGCTCACTTTCTATGTTCCGCTTTCATGCGCTTCTCGTGGTTGAGGATCGCTTTGCGCAGGCGGAGATTTTCCGGTGTGACCTCAAGCAGCTCGTCGTCCGCCATGAACTCCATGCACTGCTCCAGGCTCATGGTGCGCGGCGGGATGAGCCGCAGCGCCTCGTCGGAGCCGGATGCGCGGGTATTGGTGAGGTGCTTGGTGCGGCAGACGTTCACGACGATGTCCTCCTGCTTGGGGGACGAGCCCACGACCATGCCTTCATAGACCTTGGTGCCGGGCGTGATAAACATGGCACCGCGCTCCTGCGCGTTCCAGATGCCGTAGGCGACGGCCTCCCCCGTTTCAAAGGCGATGAGCGCACCGGTGCTGCGGCGCTTCAGCTCGCCCTTGACCGGCGCGTAGGAATCGAACACGCTCGCCATGATGCCCTCGCCGCGGGTGTCGGTCATGAACTCGCTGCGGTAGCCGAACAGACCGCGGGTGGGGATGAGATACTCGATCTTCATGCGGTTGCCGACGGGGTTCATCTGCAAAAACTCGCCCTTGCGCTGACCGAGCTTTTCCATGACGGAGCCGGTGCAGCCCTCCGGCACATCGAGCACGACGCGCTCCATCGGCTCGCACTTTTTGCCGTCGATGTCCTTATACAGCACGCGGGCGGGGCTGACCTGGAACTCATAGCCCTCGCGGCGCATAGTCTCGATGAGGATGGAGAGGTGCATCTCGCCGCGTCCGGCGACGGCAAAGGCATCGGTCGTGTCGGTGTCGGACACGCGGAGCGACACATCCTTCAGGGTCTCCTGATACAGCCTGTCGCGGATGTTGCGGCTCGTGACCCACTTGCCCTCGCGTCCCGCAAAGGGGGAGTCGTTGACGGAGAAAGTCATCTCGATGGTCGGCGCGGAGATCTGCACGAAGGGCAGTGGCTCGATGCCGTCGGGGGCGCAGACCGTATCGCCGATGGAGATGTCGCCGATGCCGGACAGGGCGACGATGCTGCCGGCGGATGCCTCCGGCACGGGGGCACGTTCCAGTCCCTCGAACTCGTAGAGGCTGACCGCCTTGGCCTTTTTGACCTTGCCCTCCTCGTGGTAGTTGCAGACGGCGATCTCCTGATTGACGGCGATGGAGCCGCGCTCGATGCGTCCGATGGCGATGCGGCCGACGTATTCATTGTAATCAATGGCGCTGACAAGCATCTGGAAGGGCTTGTCCACGTCGCGCTCCGGCGCGGGGATATAGTCCACGATGGCATCAAACAGAGGCTTGAGGTCGGTGCCCTGCACGTCGGGACTGACGGAGCATATACCGTTGCGGGCGGAGGCAAAGAGCATGGGGCTGTCGAGCTGCTCATCCGTGCAGCCCAAATCCATCAGCAGCTCCAGAACCTCGTCGATGACCTCGTAGATGCGCTGGTCGGGGCGGTCGATCTTGTTGACCACCACGATGACCTTGTGCCCGAGCTGCAGGGCGTGCTGCAACACAAAGCGTGTCTGCGGCATGGGACCCTCGGCGGCATCCACGAGCAGGATGACACCGTTGACCATTTTGAGGATGCGCTCCACCTCGCCGCCGAAGTCGGCGTGTCCCGGCGTATCGACGATGTTGATCTTGGTGTCGCCGTAGCGGATGGAGGTATTCTTGGCAAGAATCGTGATGCCGCGCTCTTTTTCAAGGTCGCCGGAGTCCATGACGCGCACAGACACCTGCTGATTTTCGCGGAACACGCCCGACTGACCCAGCATGGCATCCACCAGCGTGGTCTTGCCGTGGTCAACGTGGGCGATGATCGCAATATTTCGTAAATCTTCCATATAAAACACTCACTTCTATATCATTTACACAAGCTTAAATTTTATCACGCCGTTCCGTGAATTGCAACAGGATTTCTGCATTGAAATTGTGAAAGATATATGATATATTATAATTTACTGTAAATTATCAAAGAATTGAGAGAAAATGCCTTGTCCCACACCGAACGAAACGACATGACCGCGGGCTGCGAGTGGAAGCACATTCTGCTGTTTTCGCTGCCCATCATGGCAGGAAACCTGCTCCAACAATTCTATAACACCGTGGACGGCATCGTCGTCGGCAACTTCGTCTCCCAGAACGCCCTCGCCGCCACCGGCACCGCCGGCATCCTTGCACTCATTTTCCTCGCCTTTGCTATTGGTCTCGGCAACGGCTCCGGCATCATGATCGCCCAGCTCTACGGCGCGAAGCGCTTTGACGAGCTGCGCGAGGCGGTCTCCACCGCGCTCATTCTGCTGGTCGGCATCGGCGCGGTCTTCTCCGTACTCGGCTGCATCTTCTCGCGCTTCCTGCTGGCGAAGCTGATGAACGTCGCCGCCGGCGAGGTGCTGGAGCACGCCGTTGTCTACTTCGCCATCTATGCCGTCGGCTTCGTGCTGCAATTCATCTACAACGCCGTCGCCGCCATCCTCCGCGCCGTGGGCGACAGCAAGGCGACGCTGTATTTCCTGCTCGTCAGCTCCGGCATCAACCTCGTGCTCGACCTCGTGTTCGTCATCTGCTTCCACTGGGGCGTGGCGGGCGCGGCGATCGCCACCGTGCTGAGCCAGCTCGGCTCCGCCGCCGTGAGCGTCTGGTATATGTTCAAAAAATACCCGCTGTTCCGCTTCGGAAAGGGCGAGTTCGTCTTCAAAAAGGACAAATGCCTGCTCTGCCTGCGGCTCGGCATCCCCACCACCATCCAGCAGTCCATCGTGTCCTTCGGCAACGTCTTCATCCAGCGGCTCGTCAATTCCTTCGGCGAGGCGACCATGGCGGCGTTCACCGTCGGCAGCCGCATCGAAAACTACCTGTTCGTCTCCGCCGTCGGCTTCAACATCGGCATGGCGAACTTCACGGCGCAGAACGTCGGGGCGCGGGAGTTCGGGCGTGTGAAAAAGGGCGTGCGCGTCACCATCGTTATGACGCTGATAGTTTCCGCCGTACTGGAGCTGCTGTCCTACGTGTTCGCCACGCCCATCTCGAAACTCTTCGGTGTCAGCGGCGAGGCGCTCTCGCTGTCCGTGCAGTATGTCCGCTTCCTCAGCTTCTTTTTCTGGATATTCGCGGTCTATATGGTCTTTGCCGGCACCCTGCAGGGCTCGGGCGACGTGATGCTCGCCACGACCTGCTCGCTGATCGCACTCGGCGTGCGCGTGGCGCTGGGCTATCTGTTCGCGCCCGCCCTCGGCTGCCGCGCCGTATGGGAAGTCATGCCCATCGGCTGGGGCTGCGCGCTGATCGTGTCCGTCGTCCGCTTTATCACCGGAAAATGGAAACAAAAAGGAGTTGTCCACCTTGAATAACAGCTTTTTTGCCCTCATCGGGCGTATGCGCCACATCGGGCGCTGGGGGCTCATGCGCTCCACCATGCCCGAAAATATCCAGGAGCACAGCCACATGGTCGCCGTGCTCGCCCATGCGCTGGCGGTCATCCGGCGGGATGTATTCGGTCAAAGCTGCGACCCCAACGCCTGCGCGGCGGAGGCGCTGTTCCACGATGCTTCCGAGATCCTCACGGGCGATCTGCCCACCCCCATCAAATACAACAACCCCGAGATCATCGGCGCGTATAAGGAGATCGAGCGCGAGGCGGGCAAAAAGCTGCTCGCATCGCTGCCGGAGTCCTTTGCCGATGCCTACCGCCCTCTGCTCTGCCCCGAGCGGGAACACGAGCTCGTCAAAGCGGCGGACAAGCTCTCGGCGTATATCAAGTGCATCGAGGAGCGCAAGGCCGGCAACGTCGAGTTCGCCATGGCGGAAAAGCAGACGCTCAAGGCGCTGCACGCCATGGATATGCCGGAGCTGGAATACTTCCTTGAACACTTTATGCCCGCCTTTGAGCTCACGCTCGACGAGCAGCAGGAGCCCTTCGCGGCACAAAACATCTGACAAAAACTATTTTTCATATCGGAGGTTACAAGCCATGTTAGCAACCGAAAAAACCATGGACAAAATCAAAGCTCTCTGCACCAACCGCGGATTCATCTTCCCCGGCAGCGAGATCTACGGGGGTCTTGCCAACTCCTGGGATTACGGCCCTCTCGGCGTTCTGATGAAGAACAACGTCAAGGCGGCGTGGTGGAAGAAATTCGTGCAGGAATGCCCCTACAACGTCGGGCTCGATGCCGGCATCCTCATGAATCCCCGCGTATGGGAGGCGAGCGGTCACGTCACCAACTTCAACGACCCCCTCATCGACTGCAAGGGCTGCAAGCGCCGTCACCGCGCCGATAAGCTCATCGAGGAATGGGCGCTCGAGACCAAGACCGAGGTCAACGTCGAGGCCATGACGAACGAGGAAATGGTCGAGTACATCCGTGAAAAGCAGATCCCCTGCCCCGGCTGCGGCAAGTGCGACT
Source organism: Oscillospiraceae bacterium (assembly GCA_045640125.1). GTDB lineage: Bacteria > Bacillota > Clostridia > Oscillospirales > Oscillospiraceae > CAJOIG01. The sequence continues at coordinate 30,608 of JAZUEL010000081.1, read as the reverse complement.
TCTCCGACATCAAGAAATTCAACCTCATGTTCAAGACCCATCAGGGTGTCACCGCCGAATCCGGCACGGACGTGTATCTGCGCCCCGAGACCGCGCAGGGCATCTTCGTGGACTATAAAAACGTCCTCCGCACCACGCGCAAGAAGATCCCCTTCGGCATCTGCCAGGTCGGCAAATCCTTCCGCAACGAGATCACCCCGGGCAACTTCACCTTCCGCATCCTCGAATTTGAGCAGATGGAGCTCGAGTTCTTCTGCGAGCCCGGCACCGACCTTGAATGGTTCAGCTACTGGCGCAACTTCTGCCACGAGTGGCTGCTCGGTCTCGGCATGAACGACGAGTATCTGCGCCTGCGCGACCATGAGCCCGAGGAGCTGAGCTTCTACTCCGTCGCCACCACCGACTTCGAGTATCTGTTCCCCTTCGGCTGGGGCGAGCTCTGGGGCGTTGCCGACCGCACCAACTACGACCTCTCGCAGCACCAGACCTTCTCCGGCGAGAATATGGTCTATAAAGAGGAAGGCATGGCGGAGGGCTGGGTGCCCTACGTCATCGAGCCCTCCCTCGGCGCGGACCGCGCCATGCTCGCCTTCCTCGTGGACGCTTACGACGAGGAGCAGGTGGGCGTGGACAAAAAGGGCAACCCCGACATCCGCACCGTCCTGCACCTGCATCCGCAGCTCGCGCCCTACAAGTGCGCCGTGCTGCCCCTGTCGAAGAAGGAAGTCCTCACCGGCCCCGCGAAGGAGCTGTATGCCGAGCTGTCCAAGGAGTTCTCCTGCGACTACGACGAGACCGGCTCCATCGGCAAGCGCTACCGCCGCGAGGACGAGATCGGCACGCCCTTCTGCGTGACTCTCGACTTCCAGACCGTCGGCGATGACACCATCGAGGCCGATCACTGCGTCACCGTCCGTGACCGCGACACGATGGAGCAGGTGCGCATCCCCATGAGCGAGGTCGCGGCGTGGATCCGCGAGCGCATCCGCTACTGATGGAAGAAAAACCGATCGAAGAACAAAAAAACAGCGCCGGACAGGATTTTGTCAAAAAAATCGGTCCGGCGGGCTGTATACTGTTTCTGGCGCTGGCGGTGCTGGTGACGGCGCTGTGCTTCACCGCGGGCAAAAACCCCGTCCCGGGCTATGAAGCACCGCAGAGCGCAGAATATTATGTCAACCATTTGGGCGAGCTCGCGGACGAGCTGAACGAAAACGTTCTGCCCTATCTGGAAGCTCCGTCCGTCGCCGCCGTCACGGGCGACACGGTGACGGTCACCGTGGACGCGGACAGCTTTGTCCCGACCCGCGCCGCCGTCCTGCGCTACTATGACGAAAGCCTGCTGAGCTTTGCGACGAAATAGGTGAAAATAATTTCCTGCGCCTATAAAAGTTGCCTCATATCAGAACGGCACAGGATTTTGCCGTCAGACGATCCCGAAGGCGCGCAGGCAGTACCGGGTGTACGGCAAGCGACTCCGGGGAAGTATGACGGCAAAAGACAAGCCGACGGGAGATACCGTATGAAACTAAAGTTAGCGGCTGCGGCACCGGACGTTCGTCCTGCTGCTGTTGAAGCAAACAAAATAAGTATTATTTCCTGCATCGAGCGCGCCAAAGCCGATGGCGCGGCAATCCTCGTGCTGCCCGCCGACTGTCTGACGGGCGGTGCGGGCGTACTCGCGGAGCTGCCGCTTGTGAAGAAAGCCGCCGAAGCCGCGGCTGCGGACATCCTCGTCGCCGCGGGCTCGTTGACGGTCTACCCCTTTTCCGCCCGCGCTCTGACGGCGGAGGAGCTTCCCGACGCGGAGCGGCAGGAGATTTTATGCTGCTCGTCCGACCGCCCCGCCACCGCCTTCTCCGACATGGAGAGCGAAGAGCTCTGCGCCATGGCAAGCCTCAACAAGCGCTGCGCCGTCATGCTCGCCGCCCCACTCGGCATGAGCACCACCGACTTTGTCTACACCGGCCACTGCGTCATCGCCCGCAACGGCTTCATCCTCGCCGCCGGTGACGGCTATGTCTGCGCCGAGGTGGATTTTGCCTCGGACAAGCTCAAAAAGCCCGTCTCGGGCACGGTGACGAAGCAGCCGAAAAATCCGTGGATGCCGCTTCCCGAGGGCATCGCCAAGGTCATCCCCCTGCAGGCGCAGGCGCTCGCGCAGCGCATGGTCTCGGCGCACAGCGAAAAAGCCGTGCTCGGCGTGTCCGGCGGGCTCGATTCCACGCTGGCGCTCGCCGTCGCCGTCCGCGCCATGGACCTGCTGCAAAAGCCCCACAGCGACGTGATCGCCGTGACCATGCCCTGCTTCGGCACGACGAGCCGCACCCGCTCCAACGCCGAGATCATGGCGGAGGCTCTGGGGACGGACTTCCGCGTGGTTGACATAAAACAATCCGTCGAGCTGCATATACGCGACATCGGGCACGACGAGAGCCGCCAAAACAACGCCTACGAGAACGCACAGGCGCGCGAGCGCACGCAGATCCTCATGGACATCGCAAACGATGCAAACGGTCTTGTCGTCGGCACGGGCGACCTCTCCGAGGCGGCGCTCGGCTGGTGTACCTACAACGGCGACCACATGAGTATGTACAACGTCAACGCGGGCGTGCCCAAGACGGTCATTCGTCTCGTGCTGTCCCACTACGCCTCCACCTGCGGCGACCGCCGTCTGGCGAATGCGGTGCGCGACGTTTTGAAAACGCCCATCTCGCCGGAGCTTCTGCCGACGGCGGGGGGCGAAATGACCCAGCTCACGGAAGACCTCGTCGGTCCCTACGAGCTGCACGATTTTTTCCTCTACTACTTCCTGAAATTCCGCTTCGAGCCCGCGACGCTCTACCGCCTCGCGCTCGACACCTTCGGCAGGCAGTACAGTCCCGAGGCGGTGAAAAAGTGGCTGGGCGTGTTTTTCCGGCGCTTTTTCCAAAGCCAGTTCAAACGCTCCTGTATGCCGGACGGACCGGCGGTGCTGGGCTTGAGCCTGTCGCCCCGCGCAGGCTTCACCTTCCCCTCCGACACTGTTTCCGACCTGTGGCTGAAACAAATTGAGGCGCTGTGAGTGCTCCGGTTGACATCGCCCGTGCGATGTGTTATTTTGATGTGTAGAATACTTGCAAGGAGAAACCACCATGATCAAAACAGAAAAACCACTGTATAAAGCCATTATCATCATCAATCTCGTTTTCATCTTCTTCTGCCTGTTTTCGAACGCTGCCTTTTTGGCCGACGACACCGGCGCAGAGCGAAGCTTCAACTTCGACTGCATCTTCAACATCGCGGCTCTTCTGTCCGCCATGCACTACATCGTCAGCGGCTACACCAAGGATGCCGCCAAGTACTATAAAATCTTTGCCGGACTGTTTGCGCTGTCCTCTATCGTGTCTCTGGTCTATATGTACCTCCATGCGGATGCAAGTCTTTTCCATTTCACCGCCACCGCTGTCGTCTTCGGTCTCATCATCATTCTGGCGGTCGCCCCGAATCTCGGCAAGGCGCGTTCCCTGACCCTCTGCGGCATCGTGATCGCCCTGCGTCTGGCGGATCTTATCCTCGCGTTCTTCACCGTAACCGAGAGCGCATGGCCTCTGTGGATGGTCTACATGAGCTTCTTCTCCCAGCTCGTCCTCGCCGTCCTGCTCGGCATCATGAACTACGCGAAATACCTCGACAAGGCCGCCCGCCATTCCGCGGATGCCGCCTGACCCCTCAAAAAAACTCACAGGCATCTGCCAAATCGGCAGATGCCTGTTTCATTTTTACCCCAGCGAGGCAATCAGTTTTTTTGTATATTCCTCTTTCGGGTGGTCGTAGACCTCGTCCACTGTGCCGGTCTCCACGATGCGCCCCTTTTGCATCACCATGACGCGGTCACAGATCGAATAGACGACGTTGAGATCATGGCTGATGAACAGATAGCTCAGCTCCAGTTCCTTGCGAAGCTGCCACAGCAAGTCCAGAATCTGCTTCTGGATCGTCACATCCAGCGCGCTCACCGGCTCATCCGCGATGATGAAGCGCGGCCGCTGAATGAGCGCCACGGCGATGGACACGCGCTGCCGCTGCCCGCCGGACAGCTCCCGCGGCCTTCGCTCGGCAAAGTCGCCGCCCAGCCCCACGCGCTCCAGCATATCCCGCACACGCCGCTTGCGTTCTGCCTCGTCATACTTCCCGTAGACGCGCAGCGGCTCCTCCACGATCCAACCGATGGTCTTGGCGGGATTCAGCGAGCCGAAGGGGTCCTGAAAGACCATCTGCGGGCGCTTGGTGTAATGGGTGATCTCCCCCTGCACGAAGTCCTTCGGCAGCATACCGAGTATGGCCTTGGACAGCGTCGATTTGCCGCAGCCGGACTCGCCCACCAGCCCCAGGATCTCGCCCTCGTGAACGTCAAAGGAAATGCCGGACAGCGCCGGATGCTCCCGCTTCGTGCCGAACACGCTTTTGTCCTTATAGGTCACGCTCAGATCCCGCACGGACAGCACAATATTTTCATTCATGGTGCTTCCTCCTTGTCGGGATGGAGGCGATGAGCTGTTGGGTATACTCATGACGCGGCGCGCGGAAGATCTGCTCCACCGTGCCGGTCTCGACGATGTTCCCTTTTTGCATCACCGCCACCCGCGTACACAGCCGCCGCACCACGGAAAGGTCGTGGCTGATGAGCAGGATGCCCATGCCGCTGTCCTCGTTGAGTGTTTTCAGCAGCGACAGGATCTGCGCCTGCACGGTCACGTCCAGTGCCGTCGTCGGCTCGTCGCAAATCAGCAGCTTCGGATGGATGAGCGCCGCGGACGCGATGATGGCACGCTGCCGCTGCCCGCCGGAGAGCTGATGCGGGTATTTTTCGTAGGTCTCCTCCACCTCGGGAAGCCCCACCTTTTCCATCGCCGCGAGCGCGCGCTGCCGCCGCTCCGCCGGCGGTGTTTTTGTATGAATGGCGAGTGTCTCCTCGATCTGCCGCCCCACCTTCATCAGCGGATTCAGGCTCGTCATCGGCTCCTGAAACACCACGCCGATCTGTGCGCCCTGGATGTGCCGCAGCTCCTCGCGGCTGCACCGCAGAAGATCGGTGCCGTCAAACTGCACCTCGCCCCACACATCCGCCGTGCTGCGCTGCAACAGACCCGAGATCGTCATGGCGGTCACGGTCTTGCCGCTGCCGGATTCGCCCACCAGCCCCAGGCGCTCGCCCGCGTCCATGTGCAGGTCGATGCCACGCACCGCCTCATGGTCGGAGCTGTGGAATTTCACATGGAGGTCTTTTACGTCAAGCACCGTATTTACCCCCTAAACCTTCACTTAACAGGCCGAAGCCCAGCACGAGCAGCACGATCGCCACACCCGCACCCAGTGCGTACCACGGCGCGGACAGCAGGTAGCCCTGTGCCTCGTTCAGCATACGCCCCAAGCTCGCATCCGGCGGCTGCACGCCGATGCCGAGGAAGCTCATGGATGCCTCCGCCAGCACCGCGTTATTGAAGCCGATGGCAACGCCCGAGAGCAGCACGCCCCCGATGTTCGGCATGATGTGCACAAAGAGGATGCGCCCGTCGGACACACCCATGAGCCGCGCGTTGGCGACGTAGTCCAGACTTCTCTGCCGCGCCACCTCCGTACGCACAATGCGCGCAAAGCTCGGCACAAACAGCAGCCCCAGCGCCCAGATAACATTATATTTTCCGCTGCCGAGCACCGCCAGCAGCACCAGCGCGAGCAAAATGCTCGGAAAGGCGGCGATGGTGTCGTTGACACGCATGAGAAGCTCGTCGAGCCAGCCGCCGTAATAACCGGTCAGCCCGCCGACGATCAGCCCCACCGTGAGTCCGATCAGCACCGTGGCAAAGGCGATCAGAAAGGTCGTCCCCGCCCCGTCCAGCACGCGCGAGAAGATGTCGCGCCCGAAGTTGTCCGTGCCGAGGATATGCGCCGCGCTCGGCGCTTTCATCTTGCAGGTCACGTCCATGGCGTTGGGGTCGTAGGGTGTCCAGATCATGCCGAGCAAAACGAGCGCAAGCATCAGAGCGGTGATGACAAAGCCCGCCCGAAATGTTCTGTTTTTCCAATATCTTCTCATGACAGTCTGATCCTCGGGTCAACGGTCTGATACAGGATATCCGACAGATAGTTCATAAACATGACCAGCACCGCGATCAGCACCACGATGGCCTGCACCACGGGGTAGTCGCGGTTGGCGATGGAGCTGACGAGCAGCCGCCCGATGCCGGGCAGGGCAAAGACCTGCTCCACGATGATCGAGCCCGCCACGATGTCCGCCAGCGTCATGGCGAGGAAGGTGATGACAGGCAGGACGGCGTTGCGCAGAACGTGCTTTGAGATGACCGCCCAGCGGGAGTTGCCGCGGCTGTACGCCGTGCGGACATAGTCTTCGTCCATCTGACCGACGATGCTCGCGCGCAGCAGCTTCGTCACCATGGCGGCTTTGGGTATGGCGATGGCGAGCGCGGGGAAAAAGAGATAGCCGAGGCAGCGGAAGAAGCCCTCGTCAAAGCCCGTGAAACGCCCCGGGACAAACCAGCGCAGCAGCAGCCCGAACAGGTATGTAAACACGATGCCGATGAAAAAGGGCGGCACCGCCATAAAGACCTGATTCGCCGCCGAGCATACGCGGTCGATGCGTCTGCCCTCGAAGCGGGCGAGGAAGATGCCCGCCGGCACCGCCAGCACGATCACCAGCAGCCACGCCAGCAGACTCAGCGCCGCCGTGACCGCGACCTTGCCCTCCATGACCTCGCGCACGGGGATCATATAGCTGTAGCTCATCCCGGGGTCGCCCATGACAAAAGCGCCCAACCACGAGCCGTAGCGGACGAAAATATTCTTATCCAGCCCGAGCCGGCTGCGGAGAGCCGCAGCCCGTTCGGGACTGTAATCCGAGCCCAGGATCTTCGCCGTCGGGTCACCGGGGATGACCGCAAAGGCGAGAAAGGCGAGCAGAGATATGATGAGGAGCGTTACAATAAACACCCCTGTTTTTTTCAGAAAATAGCGCACTTATCCCACCCGATAGAGCGCGGCGAGGTCCATGACATAGAGCGGATAGAAGGTGTAGCCCTCGATGTCCGGCTGCATGGCAACGAAGTCCGCCAGATCCTGAATATAGACGTTGGCGGCGTTCTCCGTCAGAATACGCTGGCACTCGGCAAAGTGCTCCGCGCGCTCCGTCTCATCCGTCGTGGCGACGGCGGCGGCATATGCCGCGTCGTAGTCGGCGCTGCGGAAGCCGATGAAGTTCTTGGCGCTGGCGGAGGTAAAGCGGGCGAGCATGGCGGAGCCGGTCAGCGTGGAGGCATCCATGCCGCAGACGGTCGCTTCAAACTGCGAGCCCTTGTAAACCTCGTCGTACCAGGTGTTCCACTCCACCAGCTCGATCTTCGCCGTCACGCCGATCTGTTCGAGCTGATACGCCATGACCTGCGCGGCATCCACGTGCGGCTGATAGTTCGAGGGCACGGTGATGGTGAAGCTGAGGCCGTCGGCATAGCCCGCCTCGGCGAGCAGCGATTTGGCCTTTTCAAGGTCAGGGGTATAGTAATCCACGAGGTCTTCCTCGAAATACTTGCCGAACGCGGGGTACATACTTGAGCCGGTGGCGAAGCCGTGGCCATCGCCGGCGAGGTCAATGATGCCGTATTTGTCGATCGCCCGGCACAGCGCCTCGCGCACGCGGGGGTCGTCAAAGGGCGCGGCAGCGTTGTTGAGGTAGAGCGCCTGCACCAGATTCATGCTGCCCTCGGCAATGGTGAGCCCCTGCAGCTCCGCCACCTGGCTCGCCTCCAGATGCGCCGCCACATCCACCGCGCCGGAGCGCAGCGACATGACCATGGTCTCGATGTCCTCGATGACCTTCAGAACGATGCGGTCCGTCTTGGCGGGTGTGCCCCAGTAGCCCTCAAACTTATCGAGAACGATCTCCTCCTGCGCCTTGCGCGAGGTGAATCGGAAGGGACCCGTGCCGATCATATCCACGGCGGGATCGCTGCCCTCGGGGATGATCGCGGCGGTGGTGTAGGCGAGGAATTCCGCGTCGGGGGCGTTCAGTTTGATGACGACGGTTTGGTCGTCTGTCGCCTCGACGGACGCAACGGCGGCGTAGTTGGCGACGAGCGGCTCTCCGGTTTCAAGACCTGCGGCGCGGGAAACGGAATAAACAATATCCCCGACCGTGACCGGCGCGTCATTGTGGAAGCGCACGCCCTCACGCAGGGTGAAGGTGTATTCGTCGGCGCTTTCGTTGACACTGTAGCTCTCGGCAACGGCGGGGATGAGATTTCCGTCCGTATCGGGCTTCATCAAGCCCTCAAAGACATTGAAAAGGACCTCTCTGGTTCCTGCCGACGACGATGAGACGTGGGGGTCAAGACTGCTGTCCAGGTCTGCAGAGATGCCGACGGTGATTTCACTTTTCATAACGGCATCGCTGTCCAAAGAGCCATTTTGGTTGACCTCCGCCGCCGCCGACGGCTCGCCGCCTCCGCATCCGCAGAGTGCCGCTGCCAGGCACAGCACCAGAATCAAAGCCGGAAATTTTTTCATACGATGATCTCCTTTTGCAAAATGGCTTTTCCTATATTAAATTGTGTGCATTTCATTCGTCGAAATGCAACGGCACTATAGCATATATTTGCAAGGAAAGCAAGTGTTTGTCTCCACGAAACTGTCAAAAAGTGCCTCTCTCACGGGGAGAGAGGCACTTTTTATTAACTTTTTGTGCAAAGGAGGCTTAGTTTTCCTTCTTCTTGCACACGATCGCGGTCGCGCCGAGACCCATGCTCAGAGCCAGCACCGCCCACAGAGCGGGCATATTGCTGTCGCCGGTCTTGGGAGCCGCGGGCTTCGCGGGCTTCTCCACGATGTTGAAGTGGAGCGTCAGCTCGCCGCTGTAGTTACCCTTGAAGTGAACGATTACGGTCGCCTTGCCGACTTCGACGTTGTCCCTGTACTCGAGCTCGTAGTCCTCGCCCTCTTTGAGCTTCTTCTTGCCGTCCTTGATGACGACATCGGGCTCGATCTCCTTGCCGGTGTATTTCTGGTCGTCGATGGGCTCCGCACCGCCGGTCATCTTCTTGGGCACGATGTTGAAGTGGAGCACAAGGTCGCCCTTGTAGTTGCCCTTGCCGTGGACGATCACGGTCGCTTCGCCGACGTTGACGTTGTCCTTGTACTCGAGGGTGTAATCCTCGCCCTCGACAAGCTCCTTGTCGCCGTCACGGATCGTGACATCAGGCTTGATCTCCTCGCCGGTGTAGGTCTGGTCGGGGATGGACTCGGGATCGACGGAGATATCCTCGCCGGGCTTCGTGGGATCGTCATCATCGACGATGCTCTTGGCGGTGATCTCCGCCTTGGTGCCGGGCTGGCTGTCGTCGTCGATCTTGTAGTTTTTCGCGTCGTCGCCGGTGAGCTCGTAAGTGATGTTCACATCCCGCTTGCCGACGTTCGGATCATCAAAGCTGCCGCTGGGCGTGACGGTGACATCGTCGCCTTTCACGATGCCCTCCACCGTCATCTTGCCGGTGTCGAGCTCGGCATCGGTGGTGCCGTCGTAGACCTTATCCACGCCGTCGATCTTCGTAACCTTGATGGGCTTCGGGGTGATCTGGAAGCTGACGTTCAGCGTGCCGGAGTAGTTGCCGATGCCCTGAATCACAGCGGTCGCCGTGCCGACATCTTCGTTGTCGGAGTACACGATGGTGTAATCCTCGCCCTCTTTCAGCGTCTTTTTGCCGTCCTTGACAACGATGGGCTTAATTTCGCTGCCGGTGTAGACCTGGTCCTCCGTGCCTTCCACGGTGAAGCCCTCCGCGGGCTTCGTGGACGTTTCGGGGTCAACGATGCTCTTGGCGCTGATCTTGGCGGTGCCTGCCTTGGTGGGCTCGACCGCCTTATGGTTGCCGTCGGGAACGAGCTGATAATAGACATCGTATTCGCCGGCGTTCATTTCCTTGGGCAGGCTCGTCGACCAGCCCGGGGCATTCGCCGCAGGCGCAGAGGCGTCCTTGGGCACCGCGATGTACTTCAGCGTGCCGTCCGTGGAGGAGCCCGCCGTCGCCAGCTCCTGCATCTCGCCGTTGTAGATGAGGTCTTCTTTGACCGTGGGCGGGGTCAGAGCGGCATCCGCCGCGACGATCTTAAAGGTCTTTTTGATCGTGCCCTTGTAGTTGCCGATGCCCTTGATCGTGACCGTCGCCGTGCCGACATCGGTGTTGTTCTCGTACTTCACGATCTCGAAATCGGTGCCGAGCTTGAGTTCCTTGTCGCCGTCCAGCACAACAGGCGTGGGCTCGATATCGCTGCCGGTGTAGGTCTGGTCGGCGATGTCCTTCACGGTGAAGTCCGCAGCGGGCTCGAACTTCTTGCTGGGATCCGTATTCTCAATGCTCTTGGCGAGAATCTTGAACTTGGTCGTCGCGCCGGACTTGATGCTGTAGTTGCCGTTGCCGAGCGTAGCCTCGGCAGGATAGTTTTCACCGGCATCGGTCTTCTCGCCGGCCACGGAAATATCCGCATCGTCCTTGCCGATGAGCTGACCTTTCTTCACGGTGGCGGTGGGCTTCTGGGGATTGCCGTTGTAGGTCAGCGTAGTGTCCGTCCACTCGAGATCGACCGGCTTGGGCGTGATGTCCGCCTCGGCATCGATCTGGCTGCCGTTGACCACCAGCAGGTAGTTCTTCGCTTTATCGCCGGTCAGAGAGAGCTTTTCGCGGTAGATCGTCACAGCCTTATCCACACCCGCGTTGGCATCTTCGAAGAAAGCGCCGTTCTTGCCGCCGTCCGCAAGCTGGATCTTGACATCCTTCGCATCCTTTGCAAACACGCCATTGAGCGTTGCCTTGTTCGTCACGGTAATGTCAGCCTTATTGGTGCCGTCATAGACCTTGTCTTTCGCAGCGATGCTGCCGTCCGCCACGGTGACTTCCTTTGGCGTGATGGTGACCTTAGCGGAGCCTTTTTCGTCCGTATACCCGGGCTTTGTGATCTTGTACCACACAGTGTATTCGCCGACATCCGTATATTTGGGCATCGTAGTCTTATACTGTCCGTTTTCGGACTCGGAATACTGGATCTTGGCATCTTTGGGAGCGGTCAAGGTCACGGTGATGCCGTGCGCCTGCGCGTCATACACGCCGGTGTAGCCGGAGACGCTGTACAGAATGACACCGTCGCCGATGGCGCAGTTGATGGACTTAACTTCCGTGTCCTCATAGTTGGGGTCCGTGCCGTCGACATAGTAGTAAATGGGGTACTTCTTGGCATCCGTTCCCTTGAGGGTGGTGATGTCGGAGGTCCACTGATCCTTGGGCTTATTCGGATCAAGGCTGTACTTCAGAGTACCGCCGAGGGCTTCGCCCGCCTCCGCCAGCGTCTGCGCCTCGCCGGTGTTCTTCAGATTCGGAATGGGGGCAGGCGGGGTCACGACCTGGCTCTGCGCCTTATTGATTTTGAAATCCGCGGTAGCGGTGGCCGCATCGTAACCGTCCTTGGCAGGGATTTCCGCCTTCACGGTGTAATCGCCCGCATTGACGGGGAAGGAAGTGGCATGGAAGGGTTTATAGGTGTCATCCGCGCCCTTGACCTTATAATAATAGGTCACAGTCGCGCCGCCGGGGTTGGAGGTCGCGGTCAGGCTGGGGAAGTTGGCGCTTGTTCCGCCGTTGTAGGTCCAGTTGTCGATCTTCACCTCGGGGCTGATGGTCGCCTTGGTGATCTCGCCGACATTGCCGCTGATCTCGCCTTTAAGCACATAGTTGCCCGCGGAAGCGCCCGTCAGCTTGACGTTGCTCGCAATGATCTTTTTTCCCTTATCGACCGTATTGGTCTCATAGGCATAGTCCGCGCTGCCCACGCTGACCTTGCCCTTGTCCGCTTCGAGAACGCCCGTCAGCTCGACATTCAGCTTGCTCGAATCGGTGACAGTCGTCTTCTCGTCGTATTCCTTGGTGGTCGAGCCGGTCACCTTCGCCGTCAGCTCCGCGGGATTGATCTTCGCCGTGGTGCTGGGCTGCTGACCGGAGGCAGCAAGCACATAGTTTTTCGCCACGTCCGCGCCCTGCGCGTCCTTCAGAGCAAGCCCGCTGAGCGTCACGGTCTTGGCATCCTTCGCCGCGGAGGCGCTGGAGAATTCGCCCTTGGCATCCGCCAGAAGCTTGCCCTTGTCGGCAGCCACAATGCCGGTGAGCGTGACTCCGGAGAAGTCGAGCGTGGCAACCGTGGTGGCATCGTAGGTCTTATCCTTGGCGGTGATGCCGGAGACGATGATCTCCCGCTTGTTGATGACGGGGGTCAGAGGTCCGGAAACTTTGCTGTCCAGATGATCCTCATCGCCGTCAACGTACCAATAGATATAATAGGTATCGGCATCCTTCGCCGTGGGGATCTTATCGCTCCAAACGCCCTCACCCGGCTTAGGTTCCGGATCGCCCTCGGCAACCAGCATATATTTCACGGTGCCGCCGACGACCTCACTCTTGTTCACGAGCTTCTGCTCTGTGCCGTCATAGGTCAGGGTCTTCGCGGTGGGGGGCACACTGATGACCGGGCTGTCCAGCCACTTGCACGAGTAAGTAACGGCATGATCCTGTTCGGCGGGAATCGACGTCACGAGCTTGCCCGTGCTGTCATACCATCCGACGAACTGAGAGCCGGTCTTGGTCATATCCTCCGCCGTCGGCAGCGTTTCCGACTTGCCGTAGGTGTGGGAGGTGATGTCCTTTCCGGGCTTGATAGTCGCGCCGTTCCCGGGGTTGAGCGTGACCTTGTAAGTCATGGGTGTCCACTGGGCATAGAGATCGATCGTCTTGCCCGCATCCGTGAGATCCTTCACAGACTGCTTATCGCTGTAGGACGTTCCCTTGCCATCCGCCTGAGTGTTCCAGCCGGCGAAGTTGTAGTGCTCCTCCGTGAAGCTGTTGGCGGTCAGCAGCGTGGTGGTGCCGCGGGCGATCTTTTGGGTCTTGGTCGTCTCCGGCTTGTTTTCCTCCGGATTGCTCCAGAATTTGACCGTGTAGTTCGCGTTGGACCACTTGGCATAGACCGTCGTGTCTTTATTGTAAATAGCGCTGGCGGTCACCTTCGTGCCGGTGCCGTCCTTCGTGTAATACCAGCCGTCAAAGACATAGTCCTCGCGGGTGGGGTTTTCGGGCATCGACGCGACCTTATGCGTCGAGTCATTGACAGCGACCTTCTTGGTCGTATCGTTATCCGCCCACTTGCCGCCGTTGGCATCAAAGGTGACCTGGATCTTGTCGCTCACCTTCTGGAGCTGATAGGCGGTGCAATGGTAACCCTTGATCTGGCTGATCGTGCGGCTGCAATAGCGGATCTGCCAGTTGCCGGTCGAGAGATCGACGACCTCCAGAGACGAGGGCGCGCCGGAGTTGCTCTTGTCGAGATCCGCTTCCTTCAGCGTTTTCCGCGTCGCGGCATCCAGCGTCTGCCAGGCACCTTTCCACTCGTGTCCGAGAGGCTTACTGGAATAAATCTTTGCATCGTCAATATAGCCGCACTCGTCCTGATCGTGTACCCACTCGTCATAGTCATTCGGCCCGCGATATTCACGGCAGACGATCTCGCCGCAGTCCTGGCAACGGCCGTACTGGCGGAAGGTGCCATAGTAATCGTGACCGTTGGAGGTAAAGCCGGGCTTGGTGCAGGTGGCAATACCATCGCCTTCCGCCGCGAGAACGTGCGCGTGCATATAATAGGTGCCCACGCCGTCAAAGGTACGGCTGCACTTCTCACAGTAGCAGTAATTTCTGGAGCTGTGATCGTGGTCCTCCGTTCTCTTTACGTCGCAGTAACGGCAGCTCTTGATGTGCTTGGTCGGATCCTTGGGATCGGGCTTATAGGTCCACCAGTGACCAAGGCTGCCGATCAGACGACCCTTACAATAATCGCTCGCACCGTCCAAATCGACCATCAGAGCGTCCTCGCCGTATTCGGCGAGAATCTGCGCGCGTTCCGCATCGGAAAGAGCGTTGACCTGCTCTACGGTAAATGTTTCAATCTCTGTCTCGGTCAGAGCTCCCTCAACGGGAGACTCCGCAACAGGCTCATCCTCGGCGGGAGCTTCCTCCTCAAGGACGACCTCCTCCTGGGGAAGCGCTTCCGTTTCCGGCTCCACTTCCGGTTCCTCCGCGAAGACCGACAGGCCGCCGAAGCAGCTCACGATCATCAGCAGAGCCATCAGGAGAGAAAGAGATCTGCGTACTTGTTTCATAGGTATCCTTCCTTTCCATGGCCGAAACACGAAACCCAAAAGCCCCGCATTTCAACCGATTGTTCACTAAAATGCACTCCTGCGCAATATAAATATCGTATTTTATTCTCTCCCTGTCACGCTTTCAACGACTTTCTTTTGGCATTTTTGATACCATTCGTAATATGCGAATATATATTTGTCACATATTATTCGGTCTCGGTTTACATATCTGATTATCAGTTTCCATAAAAAAATTTTTGTCGGTTATGTGTGAGTCAACCTGGTTTCAAATGTATCAATTTTGAGAAAAAATTCGTAATATTCAGTTTCTATTATATCGTCGAAAAGCTGTCACAAGCTGTCACACTCCGCCGGAGGGCATAAAAAAGTCGCCCCGCTCCCGAGGGAGCGAGGCGATGGTGATGTATGGACTTTTATGGGGCTTTATTTCGCGTATTCGACGGCTTTGGTCTCGCGCAGGACGTGGACTTTGATCTGACCGGGGTAGGTCAGCTCCTCCTCGATCTTCTTCGCGATGTCGCGCGCCAGCAGGGTCATTTGATCCTCGCTGACCTCCTCGGGCTTGACCATGACGCGGATCTCGCGGCCCGCCTGAATGGCGTAGCAGCTGTCGATGCCGGGGAAGCTCATGGAGACCTCCTCGAGCTTTTCCAGACGCTTGACGTAGTTTTCGATGTTCTCGCGGCGGGCACCGGGACGACCCGCGGAGATGGCATCGGCGGCCTGCACGATGCAGGCGATGACGGTCTGCGCCTCCACATCGCCGTGGTGGGCGGCGATGGGGTGGATGACCTCGTCGGATTCTTTATACTTCTTGCAGATGTCCACACCGATGGTGACGTGGCTGGCCTCGACCTCGTGGTCGATGGACTTGCCGATGTCGTGCAGCAGACCCGCGCGCTTCGCCGTGGCGACGTTCACGCCCAGCTCCGCGGCGATGAGACCCGCGATATGCGCGACCTCCATGGAGTGGTTGAGGACGTTCTGGCCGTAGCTCGTGCGGTATTTCTGGCGGCCGAGGAGCTTGATGAGCTCGGGGTTGAGCCCATGCACGCCGGTCTCAAACACGGCGCGTTCGCCCTCGGATTTGATGGTGTTGTTGACTTCCTTCTGCGCCTTGGCGACCATCTCCTCGATGCGGGCGGGGTGGATGCGGCCGTCGGTGATGAGCTTTTCCAGCGCCAGACGGGCGATCTCGCGGCGCACGGGGTCGAAGCTGGAGACCGTGATGGCCTCGGGGGTGTCGTCGATGATGAGGTCAACACCGGTGAGCGTCTCGATGGAGCGGATGTTGCGCCCCTCGCGGCCGATGATGCGGCCTTTCATCTCGTCGTTCGGCAGCGGTACCACGGAGACCGTGACCTCGCTGGCGTGGTCGGCGGCGCAGCGCTGGATGGCGAGGGTGATGATCTCGCGGGCGCGGGCATCGGCCTCGTCCTTATATTGCTGCTCGATCTCGCGCACCTTGACGGCCTGCTCGTGGGTGACCTCGGTGGCGAGTTGGTCGATCAGCATGGCCTTGGCCTCCTCCACGGTGTAGCCGGAGATGCGCTCCAGCATTTCAAGCTGGGACTTTTTGACCTGCTTGAGCTCCTCCTGCTGCGTCTCGATCTCGGAGAGCTTTTTGGTCAGCAGCTCGTTTTTGCGGTCGATGGCATCGGTCTTTTTGTCCAGATGCTCCTCCTTCTGCTGAAGACGGTGCTCCTGCTTGGAGAGCTCGGCGCGGCGTTCCTTGACTTCGCGCTCATACTCGGCGCGGTTTTTGTGAATCTCCTCCTTGGCTTCCACGAGCGCCTCGCGCTTCTTGCTCTCGGCAGCCTTGATGGCATCGTTGAGAATACGCTTGGCTTCGTCCTCGGCCGATGCGATCTCGCGCTCCGCCACACGCTTGCGGTACATAACGCCCAGCACCATGCCGATCGCCAGCAGCACCAGTGCGCCGACGATGAAGCCAATGATTGTCAGAACGGACATATAAAGCTTTTTTCCTTCCTTTCACATAGTATGGTGAATTTTGAACACGGCGGGCATCAAGCGCCCCATCCGATGAGTCGAATAAGAATGTACACCAAACCCCGATGCACATTAATAGACACTTTATTTTAATGCTTTTACCTTGTTATGTCAAGCAACAATTTACCATGCGAAAGCGCACCTAATTATATAAGGAGCAGACCCAGCGTCAGAAGAAGCGCGAGAAACAGGACGTTCACCAGCGTGAAGCCCGCCAGAAACTTTTTTGCGTCGGCGTTATCCGCGTGCATATACAGCTTGAGACTGATGAGGCTCGCGAGGCTCGCGATGGGCGTGCCGAGCCCGCCGATGTCCACGCCGAGCAGCAGCGCCCTGCCGTTTTCCGTGAAGCCGGAAAGCAGCAGCGCCGCCGGAACGTTGCTGATGACCTGACTGACCGCCGCGCCCGCGATCAGCTCGTGCCCGCTCAGAATGCCGCCGAAAAAGGTGCGGACAGCATCGATCCGCGTCAGATTTCCGGCAAAAACAAAAAAGCAGACGAAAGTCAGAAGCAGCATGAAATCGGCTTGCAGCAGAATTTTCCGCTCATAGAATGCGAGCACCGCCGTGACGATCAGCAGCATCCACGGCCAGTCGAGCACGCGCAGCACCACGAGCATACACACGCCGAACAGCACAGCGTAGACCGCCAGCGAGCGCTTGTCCATATCCGGCTCTTCCCCGAGAAAAACATCGATTTTCTCCTTGGGAAAGAGGAAGCAGGCGGCGGCGATCAGCACGAGCGAGGCGAGCCAGATCGGGGCGGTGGCGGCGAAAAAGTCGGCGATGCTCATTTGGTAGGCGGAGTAGAGGTAGAGGTTTTGCGGGTTGCCGACCGGCGTGAGTATGCTGCCGAGATTGGCGGCGACGGTCTGGAGGATGACGACGCGAATAAGCTCTCCCGTCCGGTGCGCCATACCGAGTACCACGATGGCGAAGGGGACAAAGGTCAGCAGCGCAACATCGTTCGTGATGAGCATGGAGCTGAAAAAACACAGGCCGACCATCAGCATACAGATCATGCGGAGCGAGCCCGCCTTTTCACACATACGATGCGCCAGCGCACTGAATACGCCCGCGCCCCGCAGGCCGGCAACGACCACCATCAGGCAGAACAGCAGCGCCAGCGTGCGCAGGTCTATGTAGCCGAAATATTCCCTATCCGGCGTGACAAAAAAGCAGCTTATCAGCGCGGCGACAAAGGCGACACAGAGCGTCACCTCACGCTTGACGAAATCGCGGATCTTGGACATGGCTTTTTCTCCCGAACGAAAAAATGAACAAGCGGGATTATAGCACAACGGGCAGCAATAGAAAATCCCCTTTTTTCATTTTTGTCCGCAATGCCGATATTTCGGAGGATGAAAAAACGGAGCAGGCATAGCGCCTACTCCGTACATAACGATAAAAACAAAAGTGGATGTAACGGAAATCCGTTACATCCACTCGCTATGAACAAATATTGATGCAATTTATTGGAAATACAAATGATAGTCGCCATTTGCTTTTTTATCAATATCTTCTTCTGTCGTAAAAGCAATATGCGCTTTTCGGTGAGTAAGCGTATCAACATTATTGCTTTTTATTTCTTCGGCAGTATCGTTTGGAAGAGTAATCTTAGACGATAATCCAAGCTCTTTTTCACAAAAAGCCTCTTTAGGATATCCCATGTCTATCAGCTTGTTTACCGTTGTTTCTTTAAGTCTATCACATAAGCCGTTCTGTTTTGCCGTTTCAAGTTCTGAGTCCGTTTTAAATAAATACCAAACAACAAGATTTCCAGCTTCTATATCTACGGCGCCATAGAAAAAATGTTTTGAAACACAAGGCGTGCTGTTGGAGAATTGTGCTACTGTTTGCTCAACAGCTTTCGTTATTATTTTGTTGAGTTTATAGTTTTTAAACATAACTTTTCTCCGAAAACTCAAATATGCTAAAACAGAATCGCCCACAGAATCAGCTTTGTTCGATTTTGCAAAAGAAGTACTTCCAATCCGCTCTAATCCCGAATCCATTATATACAAAGTTCGACAAAAAGAAAAGCGACAGTTAATAATACAAGCACTATGAACAAAGTCGGAAATAGCATAAAAGTCAAATAGCGAATATGGTTGATAAAACTCCCGACAAATTAAAAAATGCAGGAATAAGTCGATCTGCAGTAATATACAAGCCTATAAGAGACGCGGTTGGGCATACTTCAATTATTACCCCGACGGCTAAAACACAGTTATCTATTGAATACGAAAACATAAAAGCGCGCTTGGTTAAGTTACTGCAAGAGATTGATGCAAAGAACGATGACAAAGAACTGGAGTAGGCATAAACCTGCTCCGTACATAGCATAATATTATAGTTCAATGTATTCTGCGGAATAAAAGATATCCCACATCCATCCGTATTTTTCATATGTCTGATATGCGGGCGTCTTTTCCAATACACTTTGAGTTCCGGGTTGATTATATGCGTTTATTTCATATTGTATAAGATCATCCAATAGAGTTTCATATTCTTGTTCTGTTATATCAAAGTGTATAACGCAAGGAGGTTGGGTTACAAATCCAAGCGAAGCCAATGCGTAATCGCAAGACACTAATATTAGTTCAATTTCGGGATGGATTTCCAGAAGGCATTCTTTTAATCGTTCGAATACATCCAACGATAATTCCAATTTATACATAGAATCACTCCGTAATATAAAAACTCGGCTGCAACGGAAATCCGTTACAGCCGTTTTATGGTTGCGGGGGAGGGATTTGAACCCACGACCTCCGGGTTATGAGCCCGACGAGCTACCGGACTGCTCTACCCCGCGACATCCATCGTTTGGTTAGTATATCACTCCGATGTCTGCCTGTCAAGCACAAATTTTCCCACCCCCCCGCTTTCCCCCTTGACGAACACGGCAAAACAGCGCTACAATACTTATATATTTCTATGTGCTTCTATTCTTTTGGGGAGGAACCTACGCCATGCCCGTTCGCGTGAAACGCTTTGACCACATCGCCCTCGTCACTCTCGACCGCCAGAAAAATCTGAACGCCTTCAACACCTATATGATCGACGAGTTGGAAAGCGTCTATTCCGAGATCGAGGCCGACGAGGATATCTATGTCACCATCATCACCGGCGCGGGCCGCAGCTTCGTTTCCGGCGCGGACATCTCCGAGATGCGCGACATGACCGCCACCGAGGCCAAGCGCTTCAGCTACAACTCCAACAGCGTATTCCTGCGTCTCGAAAACTCCGCCAAGCCCATCATCGCCGCGGTCAACGGCTTCGCCATCGGCGGCGGCTGCGAGCTGTCCATGTGCTGCGACATCCGCCTCGCGAGCGACCGTGCCGTGTTCGGACAGACCGAGGTCAACCTCGGCATCACACCCGGCTTCGGCGGCACACAGCGTCTGCCCCGCATCGTCGGCAACTCCCGCGCCGCGGAAATGATCTTCACCGGCAAGCTCATCGACGCTTACACCGCCCGCGACTGGGGTCTCGTCAGCGAGGTCTACCCCCACGACGAGCTGCTGCCCAAAGCCATCGAAATGGCCAAGCAGATCGCCTCCAAGGGTCAGCTCGGCGTGCGCCAGTCCAAGATCTGCCTCCACCGCTGCCTCTACACCGATATGTACACCGGCACCGCCTTTGAGGCGGAGGCCTTCGGTATCTGCTTCTCCTCCTCCGACCAGAAAAACGCCATGCGCGCCTTCCTCAATAAGGAGAAGTTCACCGATTTCAAGAACGAATAATACATAATACATAAGGAGTAACCGCTATGCAGAATATCTTCGTCGTCGGCGCGGGCACCATGGGTCTGGACATTGCCCAGGTCTTTGCCAAAGCCGGCATGAACGTCACCGTGCGTGACATCAACGACACCATCATTGAAAACGCCCATAAGAAGATGGATGCCAATATCGCCAAGCTCGTCGCCAAGGGCAAAATGACGCAGGAGACCGCGGATGCCGTCCTCTCCCGCATCACCTACACCGTGCCGATGGAGCCCGCGAAGGATGCCGATCTCGTCCTCGAAGCCATCATCGAGCGCTTCGACCTCAAAAAGAGCGTGTTCCAGGAGCTGGACGCGATCTGCAAGCCGGCGTGCATTTTCTGCTCCAACACCAGTTCCATCTCCATCACCGAGATGGCGGTGGCCTCCGGCCGCCCCGACCGCTTCATCGGGATGCACTTCTTCAACCCCGCCACTGTGATGAAGCTCATCGAGATCACCCGCTCCCTCACCACCTCCGACGAGACCTTTAAGGCCGTCTACGACCTCTCCGTCGCCATCGGCAAGGAGCCCGTCGAGGTGCAGGACAGCCCCGGCTTCGTCGTCAACCGCATTCTCGTACCCATGATGAACGAGGCGGCCTTTGTGCTGTCCGAGGGCGTGGCGAGCGCGGAGGACATCGACAAGGCGATGCATCTCGGCGCGAATCACCCCATGGGTCCGCTGCATCTGGCCGATCTGGTCGGCATCGACGTGGTGCTGTATATCTGCGACGTGATGTACAACGAGACCCACGACTCTAAGTTCCGCGCCTGCTACCTGCTGCGCAAGATGGCGCGCGCGGGCAAGCTCGGCCGCAAGACCGGCGAGGGATTTTTCAAATACTGATAGCCTTACCGATCCACCTGCCCGTCGGTTTCCCCGACGGGCTTTTTTCAGGCTTTACGCAAAGGCTCGTTTGTGTTAGTATAATGACAATGTTTTGTCAAAGGAGGTGTTGTGCATGGATTTTCTCGACCTTGACTGGCTGCGGGGGCGGACGCTCTCGGTGATCGGGCTCGTGAAAAACGCGGGAAAGACCACCATGCTCAACGCCATTCTGGACGATATTTACGCCTCCGGCGCTCTGCCCTGTCCCGCGCTGACGAGCGTGGGGCGCGACGGTGAGAGCACCGATGTCGTCACCGGCACCTACAAGCCCGGGATACAGCTCCGCGAGGGCACTCTGGTCGCCACGGCGGCGGAGCTGCTGCGATACGGCGACTTCACGCGGGAGATCCTCGCGTCCACGGGCGTATCCACGCCGATGGGCGAGGTATTCATCGTCCGCGCCCGCTCCGGCGGCGCGGTGCAGCTCGGCGGCCCGTCCATGACGGAGCAGCTCAAGCGCCTGCGGCAGGACTTTTTCGATCTCGGCGCAAGCTGCGTACTCATCGACGGCGCGGCTGGTCGGCGCTCACTGGGCGCGGCGAGCGTGGCGGACGGAGCGGTGCTCTGCTCCGGCGCGGGGCTGGACCGAAGCATGGAAAAGGTCGTGGAGGAGACTGTGTTCGTCGCGGGGCTGATGCGGCTTCCGCTGTACGACGGCGATCCCGACGCGCCGGATATCCTGCGGCTGCGCGGCGCGGTGACGGAAAGCGTGCTGACGGAGCTGCTCGGGCAGGGGCGGGAGCTTGCGGGCAAAACGCTCGTGACGGACGACCCCTCGAAGCTGCTGTTCTCGTCCGCGAGCTATCGCAAGCTTAAGCGGCTCGGGGCGCAGATGTGTCTGATGGAGCGGCCTCGACTGCTGGCGGTGGGGACAAATCCCGTCGCTGTGCGCGGTTGGCGCTTTGACGCGGCTCGCTTCCGCGGCGCGGTGCAGGAGCGGCTGCCGGACATCCCCGTGGTGGACGTAAAGGAGGCACAGGCATGATCGACAAGGACTTATCCCGCCTGACGGGCTTACAATATATATTGGATGCGCTGAATCCCATGTCGCCCTTCGGCGAAGCACTGCTGCGCAAGACGGACTTCATTCCGGACGCGGATACGCTCCGCGCGGAGCTTGCGCGGGTGCAGACTCTGATGGACTGCCCGCAGCGGGAGGAGCTCACGCCGAAGCTCGACCGGCTGATGATGTGTCTCAAGGACATACGCGGCTCGGTGCGGCGCTGCGGCGAGGGTGCCGTGCTGTCGCTGCTGGAGCTGTTCGAGTTCAAGGGGCTGCTGCTCGCGCTGGCGGATATCAAGCCGCTCTATGAGCAGGGCTGTCCGCTGGAGGGGCTGAGCTTCTCGGATATCAGCGCCGCGCTCACGGTGCTCGATCCGCACGGCGAGCACAAGCGCAGCTTCACCATCGAGGACGCGGCGACCCCCGCGCTGTTTGAACTGCGGCGGCAGAAGCGCGCCGTGGAAGCAGAGCTTTATAAGACCGGGGACGACACGCGGCGCACGGAGCTGCGCCTGAGGCGCGACGAGATCTGCGCCGGAGAGGACGCGGAGGAGCGTGCCGTATGCGCGGCGCTGTCCGAGGCACTCGCCCCCTATGCGGAAAACATTCTCGCCGACTGCGATGCCGTCGGACGGCTCGATCTGCTGCTGCGCAAGGCCGCCATGGCGGAACGCTGGGGCGCGGTCGTTCCCTCGGTCAGAGAGGGCGAGCTCGTCCTGGAAAACATGACGAACCCCGCCATCGCGGCATCCGTCGCAGAGCGCGGCGGGTCCTTCGTCCCCGTCTCCATCGCGCTGGGACGCGGCGCAGCGGTCATCACGGGCGCGAACATGGGCGGCAAGACCGTGGCACTCAAAACGCTGGCGCTCAACGTTTTGCTGGCGATGTCCGGTTTCCCCGTCTGCGCGGAGTCGGCGGCGCTGCCCCACCTGACGGCGCTTAATTTCCTGTCGGGTGACGCGGAAAAGACGGAAAAGGGTCTCTCCTCCTTCGGCGGTGAGGTCGTGCGTCTGCGCGATGCCATCGAGGCGCATGGGGCGGACAGTATGCTGCTGCTGGACGAGCCCGCCCGCGGCACCAATCCGGACGAGGGTGCCGCCATCGTGCGCGGCACGGTGGAATACCTCAACGATCAAAGCGGCTTTGCCGTGGTCGCCACGCACTACGACGGCGTATCGGAGCACGCGAAGCGCCACTACCGCATCGTCGGTCTGCGCGACATGGACGCGGAGGCGGTGGCGCAGGAGCTGGCGGTCACCTCCGTGCCCGGGCCGGAGGTCATCGCCCGCCACATGGATTACGGTCTCTACCCCTGCGACCCGTCGGATGCCTGCCCGCGGGAGGCGCTGGATATATGCCGTTTGCTCAAAATGCCGGAGGGTGTCATGGAGAAAATTCGGCGTTTTTACTAACAAGCCGCCGACAAAATTTTATATAGTACCCATAGAAAATATTCTTGACGTTGATAAATTTTTGTCATATAATACAAGAGTAAATTTATCAATGAATTTCATATCGCCAATAGAGGCGCGGATGCCATGGTAGCCCGAGGGGTGAAGGGGGTGTCCGCCGAAAGCGGGAGACCGCTTGGGCGCAGGGAGACACACGGCTCTGCGACTGTCGTATGAAAATACGGTGCGCTATTGCATCCGCCCTGCGGGACGGTGAGCATGGCGCATCTTTTTTGTTAAAAAAAGCTAAAAAATATGATAAATAACTTATATGGAGGAAAACTGAAATGGCTGATGAAAAAATCACTTCTCTGATCCGTGTCCGCATGGGCGCTGAGGACGCGCACTACGGCGGAAACCTCGTGGACGGCGCGCACATGGTCCACCTGTTTGGCGACGTTGCCACCGAGATCCTCATCAAATACGACGGCGACGAGGGCCTGTTCTGCGCGTATGACAACGTGGAATTTCTCGCTCCCACCTACGCCGGCGACTACATCGAAGCCTACGGAGAGATGGAAGTGGCGGGCAACTCCTCCCGCAAAATGACCTTTGAGGCCCGCAAGGTCATCCGTTCCTGCCCCGAGATCAGCGCTTCCGCCGCGGAAGTTCTCGATCCCCCCATCGTGGTCTGCCGCGCGCACGGCACCTGCGCCACCCCCAAGGACGCGCAGCGCTATCAGCACTGATAACAGCGGTTTAAGGAGCAGACGACATGGAAAAACTCATCATCACCGCCGCCATCTGCGGCGCCGAAGTGACCAAGGCTCAGAATGAGTTCGTCCCCTACACCGTCGAGGAGATGGTGGCGGAGGCCCGCCGCGCCCACGAAGCCGGCGCTGCCATTCTGCACATCCACGTCCGCGAGGACGACGGCACCCCCACCCAGGACCGCGAGCGCTTCCGCGTCATCATGGATGCCATCCGCGCGGAGCTGCCCGACGTTATCATGATCCCCTCCACCGGCGGTGCCGTGGGCATGAGCCCCGAGGAGCGCCTGCAGGCCACCGAGCTGTTCCCCGAAATGGCGACGCTCGACTGCGGCACCTGCAACTTCGGCGACGAGATCTTCGACAACACCATGCCCACCATGCGTGCCTTCGGCAAGCGCATGATCGAAAACCACATCAAGCCCGAGTACGAATGCTTCGAGATGGGTCACCTCGACACCATCCTCACCATGGCGAAAAAGGGCGAAGTGCCCGGCGCTCCCATGCAGTTCAACTTTGTTCTGAACGTGGCGGGCTGCACCCCCTTCACCCCGAAAAATCTCCAGTGGCTCGTCGATGCCATCCCCGCCGGCTCCACCTGGACGGGCACCGGTGTCGGCCGTGCGGCGTTCACCATGGCGGCGACCACCATCGTCATGGGCGGCAATGTCCGCGTCGGCTTCGAGGACTGCATCTACCTCGACAAGGGCGTGAAGGCGCGCTCCAACGGCGAGCTGGTCGAGAAGGTCGTGCGCATCAGCCGCGAGCTCGGCCGCGACATCGCCAGCTCCGCCGAGGCCCGCGAGATCCTCTCCCTGCCGAAACCCACCTGGCTGTAATGTAAGACACTCGGACTTCAAGAGAAAGTCCAAAAAAATAGGGATGGGCAGAACAAACGTCCCATCCAACCACAGGCGCAGTATTTTCGCGCCAGACGACCCCGGGCGAGCGAAGGCGTATCGGGTATACGTCGAGTGAGCCCGGGGAAGTATGGCACGAAAAGACAAGCCGCATAAAAATTATTTGGAGGAATATGAACATGGCTATGAAAGGCAATAAGTACGGCACTCACCGCGTCATCGAGCCCCAGGGCGTTCTCACCCAGGCGGCATGGAAGATCGACAATGATATGTCCAAGCGCTACTCCAACGAGATCATCGTGGACGTGGCTTCTCTGAACATCGACTCCGCTTCCTTCACCCAGATCTCCGAGGCCTGCGGCCACGATGTCGAGAAGATCGGCGAAATGATCAAGGGCATCGTCGCCGAGCGCGGCAAGCAGCAGAACCCCGTGACCGGCTCCGGCGGTATGTTCATCGGCACCGTCGCCTACATCGGCGAGGATCTGCAGGACCGCGACCTCAAGGTCGGCGACAAGATCGCCTCCCTCGTCTCCCTGTCTCTGACCCCGCTGCGCATCGACGAGATCATCGCCATCCACCCCGAGATCGACCGCGTGGACATCAAGGGTCAGGCCGTCCTGTTTGAGACCGGTCTGTACGCGAAGCTCCCCGACGACATGACCGAGGCTCTGGCTCTCGCCGCTCTCGACGTTGCGGGTGCTCCCGCGCAGGCGCGCAAGCTGCCCAAGGAGGGCGACAGCGTTCTCATCCTCGGCGCGAACGGCAAATCCGGCGTTCTGTGCGCGTGGGAAGCCCTCAAGAAGGTCGGCAAGACCGGCAAGGTCGTCGGTGTCGTCCGCAACGCAAAGCAGGTCCAGGGTCTTCTTGACCTCGGCGTATACACCGATGTCGTCGTCGCCGACTGCACCAAGCCCGTCGAAGTCCTCGAGGCTGCCCTCGCTGCCAACGGCGGCAAGGAATACGACATCTCCATCTGCTGCGTCAACATCGAGTCCTGCGAGATGAGCGCGATCCTGCCCGTCCATGACGACGGTCTTGTGTACTTCTTCTCCATGGCCACCAGCTTCACCAAGGCCGCTCTCGGCGCTGAAGGCTGCGGCAAGGATGTGACCATGATCGTCGGCAACGGCTACACCCACAACCACGCCGAGATCACCCTCGACGTGCTGCGCGAGAATCCCAAAATCCGCGAGCTGTTCGACCAGAAATACGTGTAATCCATTTCCAAAAAGTCTGAAAATATAAAAGGAGTATTCAACTATGAAAACCCGTAACGGACTTTTCGCCGATGTCGCGCCCGAGCAGTGGAACGACTGGCATTGGCAGGTCGCCAACCGCGCGACCACACTGGAAGACCTTGAAAACTACGGCATCAAGCTGACCGAGGACGAGCGCAAGGGCGTTGCCGCCACGCTCGGCCGCCTGCGCATGGCCGTTACCCCCTACTACCTCTCCCTGATCGACCTGGACGATCCCTTTGACCCCGTCCGCAAGCAGTGCATCCCCACCGAGCACGAGCTGGAGTTCGCCGACTATGAGGATGCCGACCCCCTGCACGAGGACGTTGACAGCCCCTGCCCCGGTCTGACTCACCGCTATCCCGACCGCGTGCTGCTGCTCATCACCGACCAGTGCTCCATGTACTGCCGCCACTGCACCCGCCGCCGTTTCGCCGGTCAGTGCGACGCGGAGGTCCCCATGGCGCAGATCGAAAAGTGCATCGACTACGTCCGTCATCACCCCGAAGTGCGTGACGTTCTGCTGTCCGGCGGCGATTGCCTGATGGTCGAGGACGAGGATCTGGAGTACATCATCTCCGAGCTGCGCAAGATCCCCCATGTGGAGATCGTCCGCTTCGGCAGCCGCACCCCCGTCGTCTGCCCGCAGCGTATCACCCCCGAGCTCTGCGCCATGCTGCGCAAGTATCATCCCGTGTGGCTGAACACCCACTACAACCATCCCAACGAGCTGACCGAAGAGGCCGCCGCCGCCTGCGGCAGACTGGCCGATGCCGGTATCCCCCTCGGCAACCAGAGCGTGCTGCTCGCGGGTGTCAATGACTGCGTCCACGTCATGAAGAAGCTCGTCAACGGCCTCGTGAAGATGCGTGTCCGCCCCTACTACATCTACTGCTGCGACCCGAGCCTCGGTCTGAGCCACTTCCGCACTCCCGTGTCCAAGGGCATCGAGATCATGGAAGCTCTCCGCGGCCACACCTCCGGCTACTGCATCCCGACCTTCGTGGTCGATGCCCCCGGCGGCGGCGGCAAGACCCCCGTTATGCCCAACTACCTCATCTCCCAGACCCCGCGCAAGGTCGTTCTGCGTAACTTCGAGGGCATCATCACCAGCTATACCGAGCCCGAGCACTATGCAAACGAGTGCCACTGCCCGGTCTGCACCGGCAAGGAGACCCCGATCAATCCGCTCACCGGTGTTGCGAAGGTCGCCGCCGGTACCACGCAGCGCTACATGGAGCCCGACGATATGCTCCGCCGCGACCGCAAAAAGGCGCGCGACGCGGAAGCCGCCAAGGCCCAGCAGTAATCTGCACACCGATAACAAAGGGGCGGCGTTATGCCGCCCCATCCCTACTATAATAAGGAGTAAGCATTTATGAGCAAAATCGGACTGAATCAGGCTCTCGTCGATCAGGCCCGTGCCTCCGCCGCTCACATTGCCGATGAGACCCAGGTATTCGTGGATGCCCACACCACCGTCACGGTGGAGCGTGCCGTCTGCCGTCTGCTGGGCATCGACGGCGTGAACGAAGTGGAAGTGCCGATGCCGAACATCGTCGTGGATCACCTGCTGGAAAAAGGTCTTTTGAACAAGGGTGCCGCCTGGGCGCTCGGCAACGCGATCTGCGCGACCGGTCTCGGCGTGCAGGAGATCGCGGAGGCGATCAGCCGCGGCGAGCTCGACCTCTCCACGCTGACGGTCTATTCCGACGCGGAGATCAAGGCCGCCATCGACCCCATCGCCCGCAAAATGTGCGACCACATCAAGGCCAACCGCAACACCCGCAATACCATGCTCGAAAACTACGGCGGCGACAAAAAGGGTCCCTACATTTATCTGATCGTCGCCACCGGCAACATCTATGAGGACGTAACGCAGGCGCAGGCCGCCGCCCGTCAGGGCGCGGACGTGGTCGCCGTCATCCGCACCACGGGTCAGAGCCTTCTGGACTACGTCCCCTACGGCGCGACCACCGAGGGCTTCGGCGGCACCTACGCGACGCAGGAGAACTTCCGCATCATGCGTAAGGCGCTGGACGAGGTCGGCGAGGAACAGCACCGCTACATCCGCCTCTGCAACTACTGCTCCGGTCTCTGCATGCCCGAGATCGCCGCGATGGGCGCGATGGAACGCCTTGACATGATGCTGAACGACGCGCTCTACGGCATCCTGTTCCGCGACATCAATATGCAGCGCACCCTGTGCGACCAGTTCTTCTCCCGCCTCATCAACTCCTACGCCGGTGTCATCATCAATACCGGTGAGGACAACTACCTCACCACCGACGATGCCTATCTCGCGGCGCATACCGTGCTGGCCTCCCAGTTCATCAACGAGCAGTTCGCGCTGCGCGCGCATCTGCCCGAGGAGCAGATGGGTCTCGGTCACGCTTTTGAGATGGACCCCCAGCTCAAGGACGGCTTCCTCTACGAGCTGGCGCAGGCGCAGCAGGCGCGCGAGATCTTCCCCAAAGCGCCGCTGAAGTATATGCCCCCCACGAAGTTCATGACCGGCGACATCTTCCGCGGCAACGTGCAGGACGCGCTGTTCAACATGGTCACCATCATGACCGGCCAGAAGGTTCACCTGCTGGGTATGCTGACCGAAGCCATCCACACTCCCTTCATGTCCGACCGCGCCCTGTCCATCGAGAATGCGGAATACATCTTCCGCACCATGGCGGATCTCGGCGAGGAGATCGAGTTCAAGGAGGGCGGCATCATCCAGACCCGCGCGGCGGAAGTGCTGGAAAAGGCGGCGGAGCTGCTGAAGCAGATCGAGCAGACCGGCCTGTTCGCCACCCTCGAACAGGGCATCTTTGCCGACATCAAGCGTCCCCGCGACGGCGGCAAGGGTCTTGCGGGCGTGTGCGAGAAGGCCGAGGGCTATTACAACCCCTTCGTTGACATGATGGTCAGCGATCTGGAAGGAGGTAACATGGCATGAGCGGCGGACTTTACAATCTCCATCGGGAAAACATCGACACCACTCTCGACCTCAAGGCGATCAAGCCCTACGGCGACACCATGAACGACGGCAAGGTGCAGATGAGCTTCACGCTGCCCGTCCCGCAGGGTGACGAGGCGACCGAAGCAGCCAAGCAGCTCGCCCAGAAAATGGGTCTGAACGAGCCCAACATCGCCATCTCCAAGGCGCTCGACGAAAACTTCACCTTCTTCGTGGTCTACGGCAGCTGCGTGCACACCGTCAACTACGAGGACATCCATGTGGATAAGGTCGAGGAGCCCACCATGGAAATGCACGAGATCGACGAGTATATCAAGGAGCATTTCGGTCGCAAGATCGTGATCGTCGGTGCCTCCACCGGCACGGATGCTCACACCGTCGGCATCGACGCGATCATGAACCGCAAGGGCTTTGCCGGTCACTACGGCCTCGAGCGCTACGAGATGATCGAGGCGCTGAACATGGGCGCGCAAGTCACGAACGAGGACTTCGTGAAAAAGGCCGTGGAAATGAACGCGGACGCGCTGCTCGTCAGCCAGACCGTCACGCAGAAGGATATCCACATCCAGAACCTCACGGAGCTCATCGAGCTGCTCGAGGCGGAGGGTCTGCGCGACCGCTTCATCGTCTGCGCCGGCGGTCCCCGCATCACCTATGAGCTCGCCAAGGAGCTCGGCTACGATGCCGGCTTCGGCGCGGGCAAATTCGCCGAGGATAACGCGACCTTCATCGTCACCGAGATGGTCAAGCGCGGCATGAAATAAAGCCAAACCGCAATAAACAGCACTCGCTGAAATCAGCGAGTGCTGTTTTTGCTATGCAAGCTCTTTTTTTATTTCTTCTTTGACCCGTTCCAAATCGCCGCTGGTCAAAAGCGGAATCAGGCGGTCGATCTCAGAGATGGGCTTATCCCACCATTTCCATGCCAGCAGCAGCGCGATCAATTCGTCGTCAAAGCGCTTGCGGATGAGCTTCGCCGGATTGCCCGCCACGATGCTGTACGGCTCCACGTCGCTGCCGACCACGCTGCTCGCGCCGATGATGGCGCCGTCGCCGATATGAACACCCGGCAGGATGACCGCGTTCTGCCCGATCCAGACATCGTTTCCGATGACGGTGTCGCCCTTAAAGGGCATATCCTCCGCCGCGGGAGGCTCCATGCTCCAGCCCTCCATCGTATAAAACGGAAAGGTCGAAACGGCGTTCATCTGGTGGTTGGCGTCGTTCATCACGAACTCGACGCCCGCGGCGATCTGGCAGAACTTTCCGATGACCAGCCGGTCGCGGCTCCACGGGTAGAAATGCGTCACATGGCTTTCAAATTCGGAATCGGCGATATAGGTGAACTCGCCGATAACGATGCGCGGGTCGCTCACCGTCGGCTTCACATAGATTTCGTTTTCATATCCGGCAATCGGATGCCGCACATTCGGGTCGGGAATTTTCATTTTTTACCT